>JAZOTB010000057.1:0-2101 GCA_045657405.1 Candidatus Enterousia sp. | reverse complement strand
AGATAATAAAAAATCAATATCAATTGCCTTTGTGCAATCTATTTTTTCATAATTGACACCTGTTAAGCATAGCAATATAATACATATAGATGACTAAAAACGCACGTTTTTTTATATACACTTTATGTTCTTGTATGCTGATTCATCAGTCGGCAAAATGTGAAAACACAACCCAAAAGTGGGCGGGGAAGTGGTATCTAAATGACCAGGACACTGTTTTTGGCGGAGTGATGGAAATTTTTGATTGTGTTGATACAACATGCAATTTCAAGCTAGAATCTTGGTACGACTTACACATCTGTGATGTTGAAGGTAAAATAAAAATTAGTGCAGATAAGGCAGAATACAACGGCAAAAAATATCAATATGACAGAGAGACAGATACAGAATACTTTATTCCCGTTGGTATATCGTTTCAAATGGAGGCAGAAGATAAAATGAATCTGCATTTTATCAATGCAGATTCATTTAGTGCCTTTTGTGGCATACAAGCAACACTTGAAGGGGTATGGATTAGACAGTAATTAGTATTTATTTACTCTTTTCAACCAACCGTTTTTTGCAGTTACCCAGTTTTTTGTGCCCTTTAAATAATCTATTCTTTCGGTTTTTAGTGCGATCATAAATTCGTTGACCGCATTATCGGGAACAGCATTTATGGATTTAATTGTTTCGCTGCCTATTGCGCCATCAACAACCAAGTTTGCGTCCAAGAAAGAATTTAGTGCACGTTGAACTGTCTTCCCGGCACCTCCCATCACATTCATATCAAAAACGGCATCGCGTATTCTGTCGTTTTTGATTTCTGGGATTCTTGTATTGTCCCAATATTCGTTTTTATAAATTTCTTTGGCCTGTGCGGCGGTTAGATATTTTACATCTGCTGGGAAATTTTTGTCTGGATGCTTGCTAGCGTATCTATCCAGCGTACTTTGTTTAATTCCCATGTTGGTTGGTTCGTCTTTTCGTTGATTCTTGCCATCGGTATATTCCCCTTCGGGTTCTTTTAATTTATTGTATGCTTGTTCAAATTTCATATCGGATACCTTATTTGTATCAATGTTTTTCATATCGTTTTTCTCGTTTTGTTTCTTTTCTAATTCTTGGTTTATTTTTACTTCTGTCCAGATGTAAAAGCATTCATTTGCCCTGTCATATCAATACAGGCAGCCGAACCAGGTTCTGCACCTCCATGAATTTGAAAAATCATCACGCCCATATATAGATTATACGGCAAAATTTATAGATGCGACAACAGCAGACAAGAATATATAACTTATAAACGCAACAATAAAAGTTAGTAACAAAACGCACACCCATTTCCACTTATATACTCTCCATGACAAGCACATAAAAAACACACCAAGCAAAAAACTTATGCACATAAACGCAACATCAATAGAATGTAAGCATTGATATTCACATAGACCATAAAACAAAGTGTCCCACTTTGAAGAAGATAGCATATTTGAATCAAAATAGAATACAAACATAGTGACAAAAGAAACAAATCCACATGTTGCTAATATTTTTGTGTTATTCATAGCAGGACGCTTTTATATATCTAATACTCCACCTTTATAATTAAATCATTACCCAAAACTTCAAATAAGGCAACAAAATTATCAATATTTGATGTTAAATCGATACAGCCTGCCGAACCCGAAACCCAACCTCCGTGAATTGAAAAATCATCACGCCCATATGTGTTGGTTTCTTTTGATGGCTCCAGCCATACACGAGAGCTGCCCCAGGAATATTCAGACCCTGGCCATTTGCCACCCAAATCTTCACTCAGCAGTCGCGACCAACCAACAACCCAATCTATGGGCGACATGCGTTGCAACTCACTCTGTCTTGCAACATATGTGCCTTCGGGAATCGTGCCTTTATCTTTTATATGTTGATACTCTGGACTTTGATAGCCTTTGGCACCTGACACCGCATCCCAAGATATAATTGGTTTATCGTTTTCATACAGTGTAAATTTCTTGCCGTCAAATACCGCATATTGCCCAGGTTTTACATTCACCGGTTTTTCAAAGGTTGGTTTATTTATTTCATTGTCGGGTTGTGATTCTGATTTCTTTTCTGGCTTTTG
>JAZOTB010000056.1:0-1781 GCA_045657405.1 Candidatus Enterousia sp. | reverse complement strand
GATGCATTAAATGGCCAAGGTGGTGCATTTAAGAAGAAAATTGACACACATAAAATGGCAGAAGCGAACAAAGCGTTTGCTCACTTCCGCTGGTAATAAAAACAAAAGCAAAGGAAAGACACTATGTCAGTCGGAAAAACCGCACCTTTACATATGTACCGCAATATTGGGATTATGGCCCATATTGACGCGGGTAAAACAACAACATCAGAACGTATTTTGTTCTATACAGGAAGAACTTATAAAATTGGTGAAGTGCACGATGGTGGCGCAACCATGGACTGGATGGAACAAGAACAAGAACGTGGTATTACAATTACTTCTGCTGCGACAACATGTTTCTGGCGTGATCATCGTATCAACTTGATTGATACACCGGGACACGTTGACTTTACAATGGAAGTAGAACGTTCATTGCGTGTATTAGACGGTGCAGTTGCTGTGTTTGAATCTGTATCTGGTGTACAGCCTCAGACAGAAACTGTATGGCGTCAGGCAGACCGTTATGCTGTTCCACGTATTTGCTTTATTAATAAAATGGATCGTATTGGTGGTAATTTCTTCCGCTGTGTTGATATGATTCGTGAACGTTTGGGTGCAAATCCATTGGTATTAAACTTCCCGATTGGTGCAGAATCTGATTTCCGCGGCGTTGTTGACGTTGTTGAAATGAAGGGTATTGTATGGGAAGATGATATGGGTAAAGAACCAAAAATCATTGAAATCCCAGAAGAACTGAAAGCAAAAGCAGAAGAATTACACGAAAAATTGATTGAAGAAGTCGTTACATTAGATGACGAAATCATGGAATCTTATATGGAAGGTAATGTTCCAGATACAGCAACAATCAAAAAATTGATTCGCAAGGGTACGATTGGTCAGAATTTTAATCCTGTATTATGTGGTACAGCATTTAAGAACAAGGGCGTTCAGCCATTGTTGGATGCGATTGTTGACTATTTGCCAAGCCCATTGGATGTTCCTGCGATTGCAGGTACAAAAATGGATGGTGAAACAGCTGATGAACGTAAACCAGATGCAAAAGAGCCATTTAGTGCATTGGCATTTAAAGTTGCAAATGACCCATTTGTTGGAAACTTGATGTTTATCCGTATTTATTCAGGTAAATTGCAATCAGGTTCTTATGTTTATAATTCTAATCGTGATAAACGTGAACGCGTTGGTCGTATGTTGTTGATGCATTCTAATAATCGTGAAGAAATCAAAGAAGCATCAGCTGGTGACATTATCACATTGGTTGGTATGAAAGAAACAATTACTGGTGATACATTGTGTGATGAATCTAATCCAATCTTATTAGAATCTATACACGTTCCAGAGCCAGTTATGAGCATCGCAGTAGAACCAAAAACTAAGGCTGATATTGAAAAGATGTCTTTGGGTCTGCAGGCATTGGCAAAAGAAGATCCTTCTTTCCGTGTATCTGTTGACGAAGAATCTGGTCAAACAATTCTGTCTGGTGTTGGTGAATTGCATTTGGAAATCTTGGTTGATCGTTTGTTGCGTGAATTCAAGGTTGATGTAAACGTAGGTGAACCACGTATTGCATATCGTGAAACATTCCGCAAACCAATCACAGAAGAATATACACACAAGAAACAGTCTGGTGGTTCAGGTCAGTATGCTCAGGTAAAAATTGAATTTGAACCTTTGGAACCAGGTACAGGTTATGAATTTGAAAACAAGATTGTTGGTGGTGCGATTCCAAAAGAATACATCCCAGGTGTTGAAAAAGGTTTGAAGATAGCACAACAGACAGG
>JAZOTB010000055.1:0-21371 GCA_045657405.1 Candidatus Enterousia sp. | reverse complement strand
AAGGTAGATAATGCTGTTGTACGCGAATACTTGCAACGTACCTTGACACAGATCAAGGTAGCACAGGATGAAATTATGTCCAGTTATGCAGAAAACTGTATATCAGACGTAAATTCATGTCTAAGCACGAATTCGTATAGTTTATCAGATTCGTATTATGCGATAAATGCGTGCAAGGCACAGATTGTGACCTGTATGTCTGTAAACGGTGATATGGAAGGCGACCCATCACCAACTGAAATGGTACAGTGGGTTGAATCAATCCAAGGACGTGCAAACGCAAATAATACTGCATCGTCGGGGGGGGGCAGTGAATCTGGAGGAACAGCCAAAGCAAATGTTTCTTATGATCTTCAGGGTATGGCAAAGTTTGAAGATGGTTATGAGCCAAATGTGGTTGCAACAGAGGATGTTGCATTTTCTGTGCCTCTAAAAAAAGATCTTGATGCTTTAGATTCATACTTTTATGGTATGTCGGCTGGGACAAAAATATCTGCGTTATCTACTTCAGAAAGTATAAACTTTGTTTGGTGTTATAAAAAATCAGATACAGAAATAGATTGTTCTAATACTAGTAATGAAGTGTCAAAAACTAAAGTAGAAAAATTGCTTGCTTACGGGGGAAAATTATATTTGTCTATGGCTAAAGATGAGTCAGAATGTCAAGACTTTGGACAAGGTGCTGCCTGGTATGATGGTTCTTCGGGTAAGCTGGGGTGTTTATGTGAGGAAGGGCTTATGTGGCATATAGGAAGCCGCGAATGTCGTTAGTTTATACTGTAATAACAATCCCCCAAAAAAATGGGGGATTTTTTATTCCTGTGTGTACGTATCAACGGAATTGTTGTTTGGCTGGGGTAAACCATAAGATATAAATAATAGAATATTTTTATATTCTTGGAAAAATAGAATGATTTATATTAATTAAATTGCTTATGCAGCCTGTTTGAAGCCAGATTTAATATCACGAATATATTTACGTAATTCATCAATTGCAACCAATGTGCCATCGTTTTTCTGGGCAGACCAGTAATCCCAACCATTATAACTGACGCTGCGTTGTAGTTTTGCCGCCATAACGTGGATTGATGCCTTGCCGTATAATTGGTGGGTTAATTGACCATCCTGGGTTATCATAACACGTTCGCCATGTGGACTGACCAATGTTTGACCAGCGTATAATAAACCAGATTCAATTAGTTCCTTGAATGCAACACGAACCTCATCACGTTTTGGTTTTGTAACTTCTATGTCAGATAAATCAATTGGTGTTACATTTGCAATGCGATTACGGGCCGCACTGACATATGATTCTTCGCGTTCAATGCCAATAAAACGACGCCCCAGTTCAATCGCAGCCGCCCCAGTTGTGCCAGAACCCATAAATGGATCCAAGATAATATCATTTGGCTTGGTTGATGCCAATATTACACGATGTAATAAATCCAATGGTTTTTGCGTGTTGTGCAGGCTTTTACCATCGTCACCTTTGATACGTTCTTCGCCCAGGCATATGTTTATATCCCAGTCAGAACGCATTTGTTTGCCACCATTTAATTTTTTCATCGTTTCATAATTAAATGTGTATTTGCCTGTTTTTGTCGGGGTTGCCCAAATCAATGTTTCGTGTGCATTTGTAAAACGCGTTCCACGAAAGTTTGGCATCGGATTTGTTTTTACCCAAACAATGTCATTTAATATCCAAAAACCCATGTCTTGTAAAATACTGCCAACGCGAAATATGTTATGATAACTGCCAATTGTCCACATAGAACCTGTTGGTTTTAATACACGTTTGCATTCAGATAACCATTGACGTGTAAATTCATCGTATGCAGCAGATGATTCAAATGAATCCCATGAATCACGTACCGCACGTGCAGCAGTTTGATCTTCGGGGCGATAAAGTGTTTTATGGCCCAACTGTAAATTATATGGAGGATCTGCAAACACAGCATCAACAGATGCGTCTGGTATGCCGCGCATTATTTCAATACAATCACCTAGTAAAATTTGGTTGATGTATTTATCCATCTCTCCCCCTGTGTAATACTTATTTTATCATATTTTTTGATGTAAAAATTTGCGTCTGAGTAAAAAAAATGAAATAAAGCACTTGATTTTTATAAAATTTGCAATTTTTTGTTTGTGAAAATCTGCTTGCCAAGGTCTGATTAGATTGCTAACCTATGTCATTATGAGATGTCCTTATTGCAATTCAACAGATAGTCGTGTTACCGACTCTAGACCAGATACAGAAGACGCAATTATTCGTCGTCGTCGTGTTTGTGAACAGTGCGGTGCAAAGTTTACAACGGTTGAACGTATTCAAATGCGCGATTTGATGGTTCGTAAAAATAGCGGAAAGTTAGAAGCGTTTGATCGTGAAAAACTGCGTCGCAGTATTAAGTTGGCGTGTCGTAATCGTGATGTCGGTGATGAACAAATTGAAAAGTTAGTAACCTCAATTCATCGTCGCTTGGAAACAGAAACTGCAGATGATACGGTTAGCAGTGCCTTGGTTGGTCAAATGGTTTCGGATTCTTTGTTGAATCTGGATCCGATTGCGTTTGTTAGATTTGTTTCTGTATATCGCAAGTTTTCACGTATATCAGACTTTAAGAAAATTATTGATAAAATACCAGAAGATGATGATAACGCAATTGTATGCAAGTTGCCAAAGAATTCGTTGTTCTGATTTGATATGAAAAAAATCTGTGCATTTTTCCTGTTTTTGTTGATGCCACTGAATGTGTGGGCGGTTGATTTGCCGCAGATTTTGACTGATGTAGATGCGACTTTGTATCAGCAAGTGTTTTTGTTGCAGGACAAAGAAAAAATAAATTCCGCAATTAATGTGCAAAATCAAATCGCAGATGGACTTTTGATGAACGAAGTTTTATATCAGAGATATATTTCTGATTCGTATCGTACACGTGGGGCTGAATTAACACAGTGGATGACAAATTATTATAATATGCCAGGCGCAAAACGTATAGAGAAATTGGCTAAAATTAAGAAAGCATCTGTGCGCAAAGCTTCTGTGCCAAATATGATTAGTGGTTCTGAATCCATAGAAACAGCACAATCTGAAACATGGACTGAAAAAAAATATACAGGTAATGTAGATAAAAAAATTACAGAATTCAAACGCGCAATACGTACAGGATCTACTAAAGTTGCAAGGCAAATACTGGAAGACAAGTTTGTAAAAAATCATCTTAGCGAATCTGATTATGGACGTTTAGCGGGGCGGTTGTCTTATTTGTATTATACAAATGGTGAAATGGAATTGGCAAAAAAATGGGGCTTTGTTGCATCTGATGCGAAGTCTGAGTATGGTTTGTGGGCAATGGGATTGTTGTATTTCAAAGAAGAAAATTATGTAGAAGCACAAAAATATTTTAGTCGTATCTTGGATTTGCCTCAAATAAATAATGCTAGAAAAACAGAGGCTGCATTTTGGGCAGGACGTTCCGCAGACTTTAAGGGCGACAGGGAAAATGCAAAAAGATATTGGCGTATCGCTGCGACATATCCAATGGCTTTTTATGGGGCTTTGTCTGCAACTATGCTGGGGCAACAGCCAAAGTATGAATTCTTTGAAGCAGAAGCATCCCAAGATGATATTGTTGAGTTGGCTAATACAAAATATGGGAAAATGGCGCTGGCTTTGTTACAGGTTGGTCGCAAAGATAGAGCAGAAGAATATTTGAAGTACCTTATTACCCCAAAGGCATCTGATAGACTGTTGCATGCAGTGAATTCTGTGGCGTCTGAATATGGTTTGCCACGTGTGTCAATTCAATCGGCTAGTGTTATCAAAGATAGAGGTATCTTGGAAATTGACGATGATATTATTTATTCTGCGCAATATCCTTTGCCAGATTGGGAACCTTTGGGTGGCTGGTCTATTGATAGGGCGTTGTTATTTGCAATTACAAAACAAGAAAGTAATTTTAGAGTTTCTGCAACATCAGGGGCAGGGGCAAATGGTGTAATGCAAATTATGCCAAGTACTGCAAAGCGTGTCGCACGTGAAAATAAAATTGATTTTTCGCAAATGGATATGTCTAATCCAGAACATAATATGTTCTTGGGACAACAATATATCGTTGATTTGTTACAACATCAAAATGTAGAAAACAGTATTATTAAAATGTTGGCCGCTTATAATGCAGGTATGGGAACAATGGTAAAGTTTGAAAAATCTTTTTATACCTATGATCCTTTGTTGTATATTGAAAGTTTTCCTGCATATGAAACACGTAGTTATATTAAACGTGTTATGTCTAATTTGTGGTTGTATCGTGCCAGATTGGGACAGCCATTGACGTCTATGAAGGAACTTGCGCATGGAAATTGGCCATTGTATAACAGTGAAGATGCTTATGTGCAAAAACAAATCGCAGAACGTATGATGATTTAATTTATGAAGAAAAATAATCCGGATTTTTCACTTGAGTTGGCAACAAATCTAAAGTTTGTCGCAGGTGTTGATGAGGCGGGGCGTGGGCCGTTATGTGGACCTGTGGTGGCTGCTGCGGTTGTGTTCCCAGATACAAATATAGAAATTCCAGTTATAATTCGTGATTCTAAACAAATGACTGCGTGTCAACGTGCGGTTGCATATGATTGGATTGTAAATAATACAATTTGGGCTGTTGCAGAATGTAGTCCTGCGGAAATTGATGAACTGAATATTTTATGGGCATCTATGCTGGCAATGAAACGTGCAATAGATAAACTTGATTGTGATGTTGAATATTGTCTGGTTGATGGTAACAGAATGCCCCAGGGGGTTAGTGGTATGTCTGTGGTAAAGGGTGATGCAAAGTCTTTGTCAATCGCGGCAGCTTCTATCTTGGCCAAGGAAACACGCGATAAAATCATGACAGAATTATCTAAACAATTTCCACAGTATGGGTGGAATAAAAATGCGGGGTATCCTACAAAATCTCATTTGCAGGCAATTGAAAAGTATGGTATAAATCAGTATTACAGAAAAAGTTTTGGACCAGTAAAAGAAAGGATAAAAAATGAAAATTCACACAATTGATAATTTAGATGTTCGTGGAAAGTTTGTTTTGTTGCGTGATGACTTTAATGTACAAATAGTTGATGGAAAAATTACAGATGCGTTTCGTATTGAACAAAGTATGCCAACAATAAAAAAATTGTGTGATGCTGGGGCGCGTGTCGCAATCGTTGCACATCGTGGACGTCCAAAAGGACAGCGTAACATGGAATATACCTTGCAACCAATTGCTGATTATATGAATGTTCCTTTGATTCCAGATTGCTTGGACAAGGATTTTCTAGAAAATATGCAGGATGGTGATCTAGTATTATTGGAAAATGTCCGATTTTATGATGGTGAAGAAAAAAATGATCCTGCTTTTGCTGCGAATTTAGCGCGTGGTTTTGATTTGTTTATTAATGATGCTTTTGCTGTATCGCATCGTGCTCATGCCAGTACAGTTGGTGTGGCAGAAATATTGCCTGCTTATGCTGGCTTGCTGTTGGCAAGTGAAATAGAGCATTTGTCCGCAGTTATGGAAAATCCAAAACGACCTTTATTGTCAATTGTCGCAGGCAGTAAAGTTTCTACAAAAATTGGTGTACTAAAAGCGTTGGCAAAATTATCTGATGAAATGATTATTGGTGGTGCGCTGGGGACAACATTTAACTATGCTATGGGGGCAAATGTTGGAAATTCTTTGTATGAAGCAGATCAAAAAGAAACTGCGTTGGAAATATTGGAATATGCAAAACAAAATAATTGTAAAGTGTTGTTGCCTTTGGATAAGGGGGTTGCTAAAGAATTCGCACGTGATGCACAAAGATTTAATAAAGATTTTGCACAAATTGAATCAGATGATGTAATTATTGATGCAGGTATTGCAACAACAGAACGTGATACAGATGCAGTTCGTCATGCGTGTACAGTTATATGGAATGGAACGGTTGGTATGGCAGAATGGATGCCAACATGGTCATATGGCTCGTTTGCACTGGCGAACACAATTGCAGAACAAACACGTGCAGGTAAACTGGATAGTATTGTTGGTGGTGGTGATACTGTTGCAGCATTAGAAGCATGTGGCGTCAAAGATGATATTACGTATGTTTCTACAGGTGGTGGTGCTTTCTTGGAATTTATAGAAGGACGCGTATTGCCGGGAATTGCAATACTGGAAGATAAATAAACATAATAAAACAGGAGTGAATAATGAAAATTAAACCATTTGCAGGGGTTAGGCCCCCAAAAGATTTATCAGAACAGGTTGCATCAAGACCTTATGATGTATTGAGTTCTGTAGAGGCTAAGATAGAAGCAGGTGAAAAATCTTTGTTGCATATTATTAAGCCTGAAATTGATTTTGATCCAATCGCAGATGAACATTCTGAACCTGTTTATGACAAGGCTGTTCAGAATTTCAAGTTGTGGCAGGAACGTGGTTGGTTGGTTCAAGATGATACGGAAATGTATTATGTTTATGCACAAACAATGGATGGGCGTACACAGTATGGTTTGGTTGCAGCGGCAAATGTTGATGATTATATGACGGGCAAAATTAAAAAGCATGAATTGACACGCAAAGACAAAGAAGACGATCGTATGATTCATGTACGTATTCAAGATGCAAATATAGAACCTGTGTTTTTTGCATATCCTGATGTTGCAGAAATGAATGAAATTGTTGAAAATATCGTGAAGAATCAAGAACCAGAATATGACTTTGTTGCGCCAGATGGTTTCGGACATACTTTCTGGGTGATTCGTGATGCAAATGTAAATAAACGTATAACAGAAATGTTTGCAGAAATTCCTGCGCTGTATGTTGCTGATGGACATCATCGTACTGCGGCAGCCGCACGTGTCGGTGCAGAAAAACGCGAACAAAATCCAAATCACACAGGCGAAGAAGAATATAATTATTTCTTGGCCGTGATTTTCCCAGAAAGTCAATTAAAGATTATTGATTATAACCGTGTAGTAAAAGATTTAAATGGATTAACTCCATCCCAGTTTTTGGAAAAATTGTCTGAATCATTTGATGTTGTGGAAATGGGGGCGGAAATTTATAAACCAAGCGCATTGCATAACTTTGGTATGTATCTGGATGGTAAATGGTATTCTTTGACTGCCAAGGCTGGCACATATAACGATAATGATCCAATTGGTGTTTTGGATGTAACTGTGCTGTCAAATCTGGTGTTTGATAAGATATTGAATCTGGGTGATTTGCGAACCAGTAAACGAATTGACTTTGTTGGTGGAATTCGCGGTCTGAGTGAATTACAAAAACGTGTTGACAGTGGTGAAATGGTTGCAGCGTTTGCACTGTATCCTGTTACAATGCGTCAAATCATTGATATTGCAGATACAGGAAATATCATGCCACCAAAGACAACTTGGTTTGAACCAAAGTTACGCAGTGGTTTGGTAATTCATAAACTGTCATAAAAAAATCCCCAAACGGGGATTTTATTTTGTTTGGTTTTATGATACAATTCGTATGTTTAATAAAAGGATTTTCTATGAGCAAAAAATTTAATAATACTCTTGAGGATGCATTGCGTGAATATTGGATTAATTATACTGGTTGGGGACGTGCAACACGTTCTGAATATTGGTGGGCTGTATTGTTTTATGGTTTGATAATGGGCAATGTCTTAGGGTTTATATCGCCTGTTTTACAAATGTTATGGTCTTTGGTAATATTGGTGCCTGGTTTCTGTTTGGTGGTTCGTCGTTTGCATGATACAGGACGTTCAGCATGGAATTATTTGTGGGCATTTTTACCTTTTTTTGGTTGGATAGTATTAATTGTATTTTTCTGTCAAAAAGGTAGCACGACGAAAAATAAATTTGGTCCTGCAAGATTAAAGAAATAAAAAAATCCCCGTTTGGGGATTTTTTATCTTTTTCCGATATAAGTCTTAGTTTTTTATTTTGTTCTATATTTTTTGCATCTTCTGCATATATTTAATCCGTGCAGCATTGCAGCATGTTCACTGACATGTGTGCCCGGTGTGTACATATCGCCAATTTTTACCCAGTTTTGTTTGTCGGGATTGCATGTAATTTTACAGTTCTCTTCGCATCCGTTACAACGAATATCTGATTTTAATTCAAATGTTTTTTTGTTTGGTGTATTTGTGTCATAGTGTACACATAATTTGCATAGGTTTAATCCAAAGTTTTCTGTGTTATCATGTGCAGAACAATGTACATTGGATTCGCCAATAACAACGCATCCCAATGATAACGTGTGGATTTTACAATTTTGATTACATCCGTTACAATGTGGGCCATATTCATACATATTATATTCCTTTTGCTTTTCGTAAAATATAGTATGCTAAATAGTATCCGTCAAATTTTTAGTGTTGTACAGTTTTTTATTATCGTGCTTGGTCAGCATTAATTGTTAGATTGTTTTTTATAGTAAGCCTTTGCATAGATTGTATTTGTAGATCAAGGTCTTCTAGTTGTTTGTTTAGTGATTGATTAATTAAGGCTTCAATATTCTTGCTAATTAATACGGTTTTTTTTATCTGAGACCAAGTAAGTTTTTTGGGTAATTTTAGTGGAATATTTGGAACCTTTATCTTATGTTGGTTAATGTACTTTTGTTGTGGTATTGCGTTTGCATTACACTTTGCTAATACCGTAAACAGTCCTTTTGGGGTGGTAATTGCTTTGTTTGTTTTGCTAGTGTGTACTTTGACAATAAAATTCAAAATTTTGTTATGTTCAGATGTATTTAAGTAAACAGCGCAGAAGTATGGTTCAAATAATTTTATTTCTGGGTGCGCAGCAATTAATTTTTTAAGTTTTTGTTTTTGTTCTTCTGTTGCTGATTTTACACGAATTAAATATTGTATTTCAATTGCATCAACATAGTCTTGGTATAAGTTTTGTGTTGATTGGGTTTTGTATATTCTTTTGCCTAAAATATGGGTTCTTGCCATAAAATGGGCGTATGCATTATTGTATATAAGTGCCATGTTTACGCGGTAAGATAAGTTTTTATATTCTTGGATAACATAGTCTTGCGGTTTTTTTATTTGTAATTCTGAATCTAGTACAGAACCTGCGACAATGTGTGTATTGAATGTTTCTATTTTTTTAGTCAGTACATTGATTGTTGATGTGTATGAGTTTTGTATAGAATCTGTTTGATTATAGTCGCGAATCATGTGCGCTGTTGTAACGAATATTTGTGAATATAATTGTGTTATTTTTTTATCGTTTTGGCGCGATAAAGCAAAATTCATAATATTAGAAATACAGTTTATATGTGTTGGTGAGTTTCCAATTATTGATACGTCTTTCAGTGCGACATTTAGCGCTTTTGTTAATGTAACAGATGGATTTTTTAGTTTGTTTAGATTAGTGTGTGTGGCGACAAATTCAAAGGCTGCTGTGTCTGACATTTCGTAAATATGGTCGTTTACAGCCTTGAATAAAATGTCTTCTTTTTCTTTTATCCCAAGTTTTTTCTGCAATTCTGGTGTTATGTTTTTCTTAAAATATGCGGCATGTGCTAATGATAAGCGTAAATCACGATATATTTCTTTGCCATTGTCGGCAATTGTTAATAGTTTTATAATATTGTCAATTCGGTATGCCTGTGGTTTTGCATTGTAACCGTTTATTAACATGCGTTGTATTTCAATAATTTCATCTTCTGTTTGGGCATCTTCAAATTTGATAGTTTTTCTTTGTTTTGTGTTTGTTGTGTCAACAGTATGAGTAATTTTGTGTTGTGGCAGACTGTCGTTTGTATGTGTTTGATTATTTGCACGCGCAGTCGGAGAAAGTCCCAAAAATGTTAATGGTAATAATAATTTTTTTATATTCATTTTATCTTTCTTTTTGTTCGTACACAGATGTTTTGTTATTTTGAGTTATGCGTTCCAAAGATTGCTTTTGTATTAATACATCATCGTATTGTTTTCGTAATGCAGATTTAATGTTATTAAAGACATTTGACGATATCATAGATGATGACATAATGTAATTATAAAAAAATTTGTTGGGCAAGGTTAATTTTATTTCAGGCAATTTTATATAGTTGTCTAAAATAATTTGCTTTTGTGTATCTGCGTTTGTTTGGTGATTTTTTAAGATTTTTGCTATGGATGCAGGTACGGAAACCTCGTTCTTTTTTGAGGATTTAACAGTTCTTAAAAAATCATTGATTTTTTTCTTGTCTTCTGTGTTTAAATATACATTTGAATAGTATGGTTCAAATAACTTTATTTCGGGTCGTTTTTTTATAAGATTATCCAGTTGTGTTTGTTGTTCTGGTGACAGTTGTGTAGTTCTAGCCAAGGATTGTAGTTCAATTGCTTGTACATAATCAACGTATGCTTCGTTGGATAATTGATTGCTGTAAATTTGTTTGTGTAGATTAGGTGATTTCATCATATAATAAAAATAGGCATCGTTATAGATTTTTGCTAAATTTATGCGATAGAATATGTTGTTGTATTCATTTATAACATAATCATGTGGTTTTTTTATTTGTAATTCATGGTCCAAAATAGAATTTGGTATGATTTTAGAATTAAAATTTTCTATTAGTGGAACCAGTGTATTCATGGCTTGTATTTGTTGTGATTGGTTTTCATTACTTTCATTGAATTCACGAATAATTTTTGCTGTTGTTATAAATATAGTAGAATATAATTTTACGATTTCTGTATCATTTTGATTTTGTGTTGCGTATTCCATAATAAGCGAAATGCATTTTTTGCGTGGAAAAGACGAACCAAGGGCATTTATATCAGATAAAGCATATTTAAGGGCTTTGTCCATTATAACAGCCGGTTGTTGTAATTTATCAAAGTTTTGACCTAATATAATAAAATTAAACGCATCTTGGTCAGGAATTTCGTTTGTGCGTTTATTGATAGCATTTATTATAATGTCGGATATGTCTGAAATTTGCAATTTTTTTTGCAGTTCAGGTGTTATGTTTTCTGTTAAATATTTTGCATGTTTAATAGATAACTGCATTTTATTATAAAATAAATGCGGGTTTTCAATTTTATTCAAAAATTCTATTATTTGTGTAAAGTTATGTTTGTTTGGTGATGCATTATATGAATTTAATAATTTTATATGCATAGAACGCATTTCTTTTTGTGCGATTGAATCTTGTTCTATGGCATTTAAGTTTTTTTCTTGTTCATCCCAAAAATCAAGTGTGTCTTGTGGAATAAGTGTTATTTCAGAAAATGATAATTCCGTTTTGTTTTGTGGTACAGAATCTGGTTTTGTTGTTTTTGCGGCATTGGCATTTGTAGGGGATAACCCCAAAAATGTTAATGGAAAAATTATCTTTTTTAATTTCATTTTATTGCCTGTGCCATAACGCGATGATTATAGCACAGAAAGTGTGTTTTTGTCAAATATTTGCCTGTATAAATTGCTTTATACAGGCTGTTTATTTTAATTTATTTTTACAGAAAATATCGTTTGTTGTTTTTCTAAATCTAGTGGGTGATATTGAAATGGAGTGCTAGCAAAGTCAATAGAATTTAGATTTATACTGCGAATTGTTCTGTTGTACATTGTGTGATAATAAATAGTTTTGTTTTTAAGGTCTGTTGCAACTGTCCATTGTGTTGCTGCGGGCATGTCTGTTGGTGATTTGCCAACCGCAAATTGGACCCCAGATGGAACATCTACGTTGTTTAGAATATGGAATGATTGCATTACAGAATCGTAAGATGTTTTTTGTGGTAATGCGAACGTTTTAAGAAAGGCTGCGCGTACAAATCGTGATGGTGGAGTAAAATCACCTGGTAGCCCGCGCATGCCGGAACCAGAACCAAATGCACGTAGTGTTATTGGTCCGAATTCTGTTGGACCCGCAGATCCAGGGTGTAGATTTACATAATTGTTCAAATTAGTTAAATGCCATGGGAATCCAGGAGAATTTGTTAAAACGCCAATTTCGTTTTCGTAAAAGTTTGGGCGTCCGTCAACTATTTCTAAGACAACTTGGCGTCCATTTGGTTCGGTAATGCGCCAATGTACAGTTGATGCTGTTGGGTCTATGTTGATAATTCGGACATCGTTAATGGCGGCTTTGACTTGGTCAATACTAGAAAATCTGGACAATATCCATGAAACAACTTGGAAGTCTGCCAATGATATGTCTTTGCTCTTTTCATTGTATTCTTGGTACTTGCCATAGTTTGGAAAATAGAATAGGCCGGCAGATAATCCTGCTTCGTTTGTGCCATCAATAACAAATTCTGGTTGTTCAACAGATATTCCTGCGTATCCGTATAATGATATAAATTGCAGACCATCCATTGTGCCGTCTGGTAATAAGGATTGGTGACTGTGACCACGTGGTACAACTGTGTATAGGTTGTTCATTTCTGCGCCAGACCAATCCATAGTACGTGCAACGACTGTGCCGTTATCTTTGGATTTTAATGTTATTCCTGTGCATGCATCTGATTGTTGGGTCAATGCGATACATACGGATAGTGTAGTAATAAAAGATATTTTGTGCATATTGTTGTCCTCCTTTGATAGAAATTATTTATACTAAATACGTTTTATGCCATAGGAACCTTTGCGTGGGAATTTAATAAAATGAAAATATCTTGTTAGATGTTGAAAATAAAAAACATCCAATTTGGATGTTTTTATTTTTTAGTTAGATTTAGATTTTTTATTTAGAAAGAATTGTAGTAAACTTTTTCCTGCTTGGTTTATTGTGTTTGTTGGGATTTCTATTAATTTATTATCTTTTTGATATTGGTACATATCTGTTGCTTTTGATGATATTGTTGACAGAACCGTAGATGTATCACCTGATAAATATGCGTTTAATATTGTTTTTAGATTTGTATGTCTTGCGAATAACTTTTTGTTTATTTCATTAAAAATGGTTTTTATGCGACTTTGTGTTAATGTGGATATAATGTTAAGTTCTTTTATTGTTAATGGTTCGTTGTTATCAAATTTATCAATCAGTTCTTGACTGTATATGTCTTTGGACTTGTTGAATAAATATACCAAGTCATCGTCTAGTTTGTATTCCTGTTTGGCGATATTTGTGGGGTATTTTTGTCCATAGCATCCAGAATGTAATTTTATAAATATACGTTCTTTGTTGCTAAGTGTAGTGATGTTATAATATGTTTTATAAAAATACTCTAAAAAAGCCTTGGTTGCTATTATGTCTATGTCTGTGTTTATAAAACAGGTAAATGTTTGGTCGCCTAGTATTTGTTTCATAATTCGTAAATCGTATGGTGTTAGTCGTTGAATTTTGTCGTATTTTGATTCTTGTTTTAGTTTTTTTGTGGCTTTTTGTAAATTTAATCTGTGTTTGGCTGCTGTTGGAAACTGTTTTATTTCTGCATACAGTGCAGGTATGTCCTTTGGTATTGCGATGCCTTTTTGTTGACGCGTGTATATAAGATGATTAATGTTTGATAATGTTTTATGATATGCAATATTATGATTTGGTTTATGTCCATGTTCTTGGCAATATTTCAAAATGTCTTGTAATAGTTTAATTGTCTGTGTGTCCATATTTTGAATTTTGCGGTTGCTTGACAGTCTTGACATTAGATATATTCCTTTGTTTATTGATTATTTTATCATATTACTACTGTGATATCAAATGTTGGATTTTGGGTGTGGTTTGTGATATTATGATTTGCGTATGTTAAGGGGGAAAAATGAAACCGTGGGAATGTGCATTGCATAAGTTTTTGGATAGATATATAAATGAACCCTGGTTTGAGGGCGCCTTGTTGTGCGGTTCGTATGCATCTGGAAATCAGAACAAGTTTTCAGATATTGATATTGTGATTGTTGCATCAAATGATATTGGTTGGCATGAAAAATCTAATTGTTATGTAGATGGTTTTTTGATGGAATATACTGTTAATCCTGTGTACAAGTTACAGGAATATATGGATTCTGGATTAAAATCACATCGTTTGATAGACCAGACTATGTTTGTAAATGGAACGATTTTGTATGATGTACATGGTGTTATGAAAAAATTACGTCAACGCTGTGTTCGTGATTTGAATAAAAAAATAAAACCCTTTTCTAGGTATTCAAATAATTTCAAAAAATATCATTTATGGGATAAGTATGATGAATTACAGTCTTTGAAATCTGGTGGTTATCATACAGATTTAGTTTATTGGACTTTGGTGGATATGTTAATAGATGCTTATTATGATTTTAGATGTTTGCCCCATGTATCACATTCTAAAATAGAAAAGATTTTGACAGATAAATCATTTGCAAAAAAATATAATATTCAGCAAATGCCACCAAAAAAATTTGTTGATTTATTGATGGCGTGTTTTAATGCCAAGGCTTGTGATAAAATGTCGGCAGTGGATAATTTGTATCGCTTTGTTATGAAAGCAGGGGGCGGTTTTGATATTGGTAAATTTCGTGGTTATGAAAAGATAGAAAAAAGGTAACTGTATTAAGTGAAAATTAAATAACACCGTAAATTAATACGGTGTTATTTTTATAAATCTGATTTTTCTAGTAATGGTTGCCATATTGCTAAAACGGCTTTGTCATCTGTTTGTGAATCAAAAATATCAATAGATTTTTTGATTATTTCTATCTGATGTTCAGACCACCCATAGTGTGACATATTGCGTTCAAACCATGTCCACAGCGATGTGGCATCCGGTTTCTTTTGTATGCTCATTTGTTCAAAATTTGCAGATGCCCAGTCCGAAACAATTTCATACAAACGAATATCAGGTATATCTGTTACGTTGTCATAGTGTTCTACGTGATGTGATGCGTGTTTATGATGTGTTTGTATTGCTTCGTTACATAATTCAATGTGCTGTGGCAAAGGATGAAAGTTTTTGTGATATGTGCTATAGAATATATATGAATATCCTGTACGGATTGGTTCTACGACTTTGTCGCTGTCGTGTTCTGGAAAAGAGTACCCCAGCAGATTTGCAAAATAGTTTACAGCTTTGACGTGACATTTAATACGTTGTTCATAAAAATTAAAAATATCATCTAAATTTATATTCATAGTTTTTTTCTTGTTTTTGATTTGTACATTATATCAAAATAAAATCCTAATTTCAAAAATATCTAATAATGGCAGTCAATTTCATGCTTTTTTGAATATTATGTGTGGATAAAAAGGTGTATCATATAATCCATGATTATGATATAATACAGATGTTTGTATTACAAGGATTTGAAATAAATGCGTATAATTTTTATAGCGTTTTCAATGCTTACATTGATTTCATCTGCATACGCTACAACAGATGTAAATGATTTGCGTATATCATTAGAAGAATCAAAAAATGCAGTAAATACTAGTTTGAATGCTGTGCGTGATAATTGTGTTGGTATTTCACAAGATTTAGATTATTTGAAAACTTTGGCGGGTATTGGTACGGGTGTTTCTACGGTCGGGGTTGCTGGTGCCACTACAGCAGGTATTGCGGGTATGGTAAAACAGAAATCTGATGAACAAGCAATGGAGTTTGGCGCAAAAGATTTATGGAATGAAATTAGAGATAGTAGTAGAAAAAAATTTGTACACACAGAATTGTTACAAAATCAAGTGGCAGAATATGAGGCGTGGTTTAGAACATTAAAGCCTGCTAATGAAGATTACAAAGCAAACATTGCGCAAAATAAACAAAGTTTGCGACAGTCAACAGAATTTGGTCAAAAAAGTAAGAAAATGGCAGATTTGCGCACAGGTACGTTGGCAGCATCTGCCGCATTAAATATTGCAGGTGCCGCTGTGTCCGGCGTAAATATGAAAAATAGCACGACAATAACAGAACGTATATCAAATTGTTTGAATGCAACCCATGAATTATCCAAAACATTGTTGCAACTTCAGATAAATAAACGTGCATACGATTCTGAAATTGCTGATACATTGATAGCCAAGGATGATATTGTCTCGGATACAGAAATAAATAGCGTTCAGAATATTATTAAAGTATGTAATAATTGGCTAACTGTTGATTTATCAAAAATTGAAAAACAGGCTAAAGCCGCTGTGGCTTCAAATATAGTTGGTGCGGCTACAAGTACAACGGGCATAATCACATCTGCAATATCAAATACTGATGCAAACCGTTTGTCAGGTACAAACAAAGAAAAGGGTTTGAATGTGACATCAAATGTAATGGCTGCAGGAAGTGCGGCTGCCGGCATCGCAGCGACCATATTTAACGCAACACAAATCAGCAAAATAAAGCATGCTGCCGCAGTTGCTGGTGAATGTGAGGGGGCACTGAAATAAAATGAAAATATGCAGCATATTATTTGCAGTATTAGTAACATTGTCAGTCTCATCAAACTGTATGGCGGTCCCTGATTTTGCAGCGCAACAGGTTTCTTTTAGTCGTATATATAAAGTCGCGCGAAACAAGAAATATGAACCTATTTATAATAGTGATTTTATATTTATGCTTTACCCATACAGCACTAATGACAAATGGGTTATTAATGATATTGCCCAGGCATGTGTGAATTATACAACGGTTGATACGAATGTTACAATTGATGTGTGTCAAGATTTCGTCAAAGATATTATTGGTGTAAAACAAGAACTACCAAAAACAATAGAAGTGGCAA
Organism: Candidatus Enterousia sp.; assembly: GCA_045657405.1. GTDB lineage: Bacteria > Pseudomonadota > Alphaproteobacteria > Rs-D84 > Rs-D84 > Enterousia. Next base: position 4,717 of record JAZOTB010000055.1, on the reverse strand, counting down.
AACAAACAGAAAAACCAAAGCCAAAAGTAATAGAAAAACCAAAATCTTCCAACGTATCAATTACAACCACTCCAAATACAACAGAATTTACATTCAATATTTATGCCACCGGCAAATATACCGTTTTGTGTGGTGATAATAAAGCTGCAACAGTTAATACTGCAGATGGAACATACACTTGTAAATATGATAGGCCGGGCGTATATACTGTAACGATTTCCGGCACAACTACTGCGTATAGTAGCAATGCAGAAATGACACCGGCTATCAGCTTTATAGGCAACAAAAATGTCGCAAGTGTTAATGGTAGTTTTGGCGCGGTTTTCCCTGTTTTGTCTAATGGTTCAGTACCAATTTTTTATCAAACTTTTAGTGGTTGTACAAATTTAACATCAATATCGGCAGATTTATTTAGTGGTATCAATACTGCGCCAGTAAAGAATATGTTTAATTCAACATTTGAACGTTGTACAAGTTTAGCTTCAATTCCTGCAGGATTATTCAGCAGCATACAAGGTGCACCAGCAGAAAATATGTTTGATCACACCTTTTGGGCTTGCAAGAGTTTAACCACAATTCCATCTGACTTATTTGCTGGAATACAAGGTTCACCAGCGGCATATATGTTTTATTGTACATTCCTTTATTGTACCAGCTTAAGAGCGATTCCCGACAATCTGTTTAAAGGCATACAAGGAGCGCCAGCAGAATCTATGTTTGAATCTACATTTGACTGGTGTCGCAGTTTAACATCAATTCCTGCAGGTTTATTTAGTGGTATAAAAGGAGCACCAGCGAAGGGTATGTTTTATAGTACTTTTGAAGGCTGTGATGCTTTGACTTCATTGCCGCCTGATTTATTCAGTGGTATTGAGGGCCCAGCGGCAGAAGATATGTATGGGACAACATTCTTTTTGTGTACGGAATTAAAAGACAAAATAAAACCAACTTTTTTCGGGAATATAACCCCAAAGATAGATGCTATGTATTTGATGGACAACTGGACAATTCTTTATACCGACATTACATTGCAATAAACCTGTCAAACGACAGGTTTGTTTTTTGAAAAATATGCAAAATAGTTAAAAGTCAAAAGAAAACTTGCACCAGTGGGCAAGTTTGGAAACTTTGGTTGTGCTATCTGTGCAATTCGCGAACCGATTTGGCGGAGATTGGAAATGAAATAATAGATTTCAAAAACAAAATATAGTACAATCATCAACATAAAAAGGATTTTTTATGCAAATAACAATGCGTCCAATGACGGTTAACGAAGCGTGGCAGCAGTTGTCAAATGATTACCATCTGTTTCATAAAGATTTGAAAAAATATGGTTATACTTGTTGGAATTTTATCCCAAAACCTATGTATAAAGAATTTAACAATTTGAATCCGACAGAAATAGATATAAAAAATTATCATGATAAATTTGTACACGTTTACAATCATAATGCCACATGTTTAAATCGTTTTGATGACATTTTTCAATCTTATGTAAAACCAATGCTTGAACGCGCAATCAATAAATTTCTTATACCTTTATTACCATCATGGAATGCGACTCTCCCCGAAAAACTAGAAATCCTATGTACTTTTGGTAATGGGGCCGGTTATGTACGTAAAAGTGATAAAGAATCTCAAATACGATTTAGGATGTCCAGATTTTCTGATAACAAAGACAGATTGCTTGATACTTTTTTTCACGAAATTGTTCACATATTGATAGAAAATCCAATAATCAAAAAGTATAATGTACCGCAAGATTTAAAAGAACGCATTGTTGATTTAATATGTTATGAATTTATACAAAAACCTGTTCAAAAAATGTTTGTAAATTCATTTGCAAATAAATACATAACGTCAGAAACAATCAAAACAGATTTGCCAGGCGCTGTACAAAAAATGATGGCGGATTATATACTTTTACAACAGAAACAAAAATCCATAGTTCGAGAATGACAATTTTTTGATGTTTTTCAAAGTCTAACTTTCGAACTCGGTCAAAACATTAGAAAGCAAAATAAAACCCGCCTTTACTGGCGGGTTTGTCTATCTTGGTTGGGGCAGCTGATTCCCTCGGCATAAAAATGCCTGTGGGGCATTCGTTAGCACTCGAACGGCACTTTGTTTGTTCTCGTTTACTCATTGTCGAACCAGCGCAACAAATTTTGTTGCATGATACAAACCAACGCACCACAGACCAAAATTAAAACGCCCACACGGGGCGTTTGAATCTTGGTTGGGGCAGCTGGATTCGAACCAACACTGACGGAGTCAGAGTCCGGAGTTCTACCGTTAAACTATGCCCCAAGCACCGCGGATTATAAGGCTTTTTTATTCTCAATGCAAGCAGAAAGTTTTTTCTATGTAAAAAATATGTAAAAAGTTACGTAAATATATGATATAATACCGCTGACACAGGTGACTGTGTTGGGGCGTCATAACCCTGTATTTTCGGTGTCCGTGGGGACAAAAAATACCTCCAACTTTATTTTGGTTGGAGGGTTGCGAATATATTGAATAAGCACGCTATTTTCCGAAAATAATAGTTATGAACCTCCAACCGTCCGTTTTTGTGACGGTTATTTTATAACGAAAGGAATAGAAATATGAGATATACAATAGGAGTATTTATGTCGTTGATGGTGGGGTTGGCGCATGCCAACACCGACTTAACTGCAGCGATAGAGAATGTTCGTACAACCTGTGGGAATATTAGCAATGAGTTGTCCGACTTGAAAAAAATGGCCGGCATTACAACGGCGGTAACTGGCGTTGGAACTGTCGCCGGTGGTGTCGCCCTGGGGACAGGTATTGCCAAAGCAAATGTTGATAAAGAAATTGTTGTTTTGGAACAACTATTGGAAAAAATAGATACTTCTAGAAATCTAGAAATGATCACAGTTTCTGCTGTAACTTTACAAAATGATCTTGATGAATATCAGGCATCAATTCAAACAATGTCAAAATCAGATCTTGAAATAAAAAAGTCACAAGCCGAACAAAAATCTAAACAATTGGGTAATATTCGCACTGGAACATTGGCTACAGCCACAGCAACAAATATCGCGGGTGCAGTTATGTCTGGCACAAATAAAGTAAAGGGCGATTTGAAAAAACAAATTGAAGAATGTTTAGCATCTGTTAAAACATTATCCAATGTTCGTATGCAGGCACGCGTAGATGGTAGTGCTTCGGATGCGGATTTGGCTCGTGCCGAAAATATTATCCGTGCATGCGATGCATGGTCAACGGTTGATATTACTCCAATCAACAATCGTTCAACTGGTGCAGCGGTGTCATCTGGCGTTGGTGCTGGTTTGGGGTTGGCTGGAACAATAACATCCGCTTCGGCCAATTCAGACGGTGTTCGTGATAGCGATAATATGCAAAAAGAAAAGAAATTGAACATGATGGCAAATATTTTTGCGGGTGGTACGACTGCTGCCAGTTTATCTGCAACAATATTTAACGCGACACAAATAAATGCCATTGAGCGTGCGACAACTGTTGCCGATGAATGCGAGGAGGCGCTGAGATAAAATGAAAAAAGGTTTCTTATTTTCTCTTTTAGGTATATGTATGATAAATTCAGCACTGGCTGAACATATAAAAAATTTAGATACATCTGTTGGTTGGAGTGCAAGAGCATTACATAAAACTGTATCTCAGTTTCACCCAAATCCTGAACACTACATAGATATTGTTGAAGAGACTATTGATATGATAACAGGTGTACATGATGGTGAATTTATTGCGTCTCCAAAAGAATTATGTATGGTATATTCTATTGTGACTGACGATATTGCACAAAAGCCAGTATCTTGTTCTTTGTTTATTGAAGCATTGATAGAAGAACATAATAGATGCATTAATGAACAAGCCCTAGGCATAAAAGGCGACAAGGGTGACCAAGGCTATCTAGGTGAAACAGGTGACAAGGGTGACCAAGGTTATCTAGGTGAAAAAGGCGACAAGGGTGAACGTGGCCTGCAAGGTGAAAAAGGTGATAAAGGTGACCAAGGTTATCTAGGTGAAAAAGGCGACAAGGGTGACCGTGGCTATCTAGGTGAAAAGGGTGACAAGGGTGAACGTGGCTATCTAGGTGAAAAAGGTGATAAAGGTGACCAAGGTTATCTAGGTGAAAAAGGTGACAAGGGTGAACGTGGCCTGCAAGGTGAAAAAGGTGATAAAGGTGACCAAGGTTATCTAGGCATAAAAGGTGACAAGGGTGAACGTGGCCTGCAAGGTGAAAAAGGTGATAAAGGTGACCAAGGTTATCTAGGTGAAAAAGGCGACAAGGGTGACCAAGGCTATCTAGGCGTAAAAGGCGATAAGGGTGAACGTGGCTATCTAGGTGAAAAGGGTGATAAAGGTGACCAAGGTTATCTAGCTGAAAAAGGTGACAAGGGTGACCAAGGCTATCTAGGCGTAAAAGGCGATAAGGGTGAACGTGGCTATCTAGGTGAAAAGGGTGACAAGGGTGAACGTGGCCTGCAAGGTGAAAAAGGTGACAAGGGTGACCGTGGCTATCTAGGTGAAAAAGGTGATAAAGGTGACCAAGGTTATCTAGGCGTAAATGGCGACAAGGGTGTACGTGGCCTGCAAGGTGAAAAAGGTGATAAAGGTGACCAAGGTTATCTAGCTGAAAAAGGTGACAAGGGTGACCAAGGCTATCTAGGCGTAAAAGGCGATAAGGGTGAACGTGGCTATCTAG
>JAZOTB010000054.1:0-1441 GCA_045657405.1 Candidatus Enterousia sp. | reverse complement strand
TCTTTTCTTGCGAATAAAGACTAACACAATATTAAATATCTTAACAAGTGCAACAATGATAATCCAGGCCCACAGCCATAATGGTAAGAGTATTAGGGGGAGTATTTTTACCACGCACACGAACATAAACACAATGTCGGCTACAGAATCAAGTCTTGCTCCCAATTCACTAACAGACTTTGTTTTCCTTGCGATTGTTCCGTCTATCATATCCGTAATTCCACAAAACAAGTACATGATGTAAAAACTAATGGAAAAAACAGGACTGTACAACAGATATATACTACCTAAAATTCGACTAATTGTAATTATGTTTGCTATCTGTTTTCTGAAATCCACTTTTTTGCCCAATCAAACAAAGTTTCAGACATCAAACTGAAATCTACCGTTCCGCCATTTTTCAAATTCATAAAGTTTTCAACAATTACTAGTTCATCAGAAGATACAACTTTAAGCAATTCTTCCTGATATTTTATATAGTTCCCAGTTTGCTTAAAGACAATTGCCTGCACCACAAAAGAAGCAGATTTATATAAGCCCCGCAATATATCTTCGCTTTTTTCATGAAGCATATTGTGAACACATCCGTGGAATATGTTGCACGCACCAATTTTGATTGCTCTATTTATAGCACTTTCATCAATAAGCGCAAACACTTCATCAAGAGTTCCTTTGATTGGTGTAGTGTCATTACAAAACTGAAATAAGTCTGATGGCTCCCAGTTCATAATTTCATTTTTACCTGAAAGAAAACCGCAAATCAATTTTCTATGAGGCAGAGTGTCTAGCATGTCATTATAAATCTGAATATCCTTGGCAGACAATTCATCTAGAATTACAACAACATCAATATCGCTTGTTTCTGTTGCTTCACCACGACCATAACTGCCTTGAAGCCCAACAAACCACACACGATTTTCAAAAGTTTTATTTAATGTCTGCAAAAAGTTTTGCATCCAAACTGTAATATCTATCATTTTTCACCTCTGGAAATAAGAAGCTAGCTGTTTCGCTTTTTAAAATGTATAATCGACAGAATTCCAACAGGAGCAAAATAGGCGCACCAAAATTCAAGTGCAATAACTCCACCAATATTTGTCTCTCCATTTGACATCGAACTAAATACTCCTGTCATTGGCATAATAAAACATCCAAAAAAAAATATTCCATGAATCATCATTAGATACTTTAGCCACTTATCTGTTTTGGTCTTCGCATCAATTGTTAGTCCCACAAAAAAAGTTGAAAGTGCCATCATGCCATATCCAAGCAAATCATAACTAAAAAACAAGCCACCTTTTGAATAGTTAAGTATTTGCATGGCTTGTTTGCCAAGTGGATCCAATCTAACAGCAGTTGTCTGTGCAAAATACACAAGAAATACTAAAACAGCATAAACCGTTGCAAATACCATTCCAACATTAGCCGCCACTCTATAATT
>JAZOTB010000053.1:0-14204 GCA_045657405.1 Candidatus Enterousia sp. | reverse complement strand
AAAAATATATGTCAATATATACCACGCAATGCGAGCGTAGCTCAGTTGGCTAGAGCGCAACCTTGCCAAGGTTGAGGTCGAGGGTTCGAGCCCCTTTGCTCGCACCAGAATTTATAAGACCGTCCGCATGGACGGTTTTATCGTAAAAAACAGGGTGCATAAAAGCTATGAAATGTTTTTTGAAACGTTTTAATTAATATAGTGCGACCAACAGAAGATAAACTGCGGGCGCACTGTTATGCGTCCGTTTTTTAATAAAAACACAAGGGAAACAAGAAAATGTCACAAAATACAACACCGATATCAACAAATGAACTGACTGCACGTCTGCAAAAGGCAGAAAATATCAAGGCGCGTGATGGCGTTGTATGGAAAGATAAATTTGACCGCACGCATACAATTGAATCTGCACGTGAATTACCAGATGATACACCTGTAAAATTGGCTGGTCGTGTAACTGCATTGCGTTGGTTGGGTAAGTTAATGTTTGGTCGTATTTATGATATTAATGGTGAAATTCAGTTTTCAATGTCACGTGAAGAACTGGGCGAAGAAAATTACAAATTTATGAAGGCTAATGTTGACTTGGGCGACTTTATCGGCATTACTGGTGTTTTATATCATACAACTGCGGGTGAATTAACGGTAAAGGTATCAAACTATGAAATCTTGGCCAAGGCATTACGCCCACTGCCAGAAAAATATCATGGTCTGACAGATATGGAAACCAGATATCGTCAGCGTTATTTGGACATTATATCTAATCCAGATGCCAGAAATGCATTGTTGGGTCGTTTCAAGATGACACAATACTGGCGCGATTATATGAACAGAAATGGTTTCTTGGAAATTGAAACACCTGTATTGCAAAATATTGCATCTGGTGCTGCAGCGCGTCCATTTACAACGCATCATAATGCATTGGATACAGATTTTCAGTTGCGTATTTCTCCTGAATTATTCTTGAAACAGGCGATTGGTGCCGGTTTTGACCGTGTTTACGAAGTGGCCAAGGATTTCCGTAACGAAGGTATGGATGCGACACATTTGCAAGAATTTACAATGGTTGAATGGTATGCTGCGTATTGGGATTTCAAAGATAATATGAAATTCACATGGGAATTAATTCAAGATTTATTGATGAAGTGTCGTGGTACATTGCAGATTGAATACCAAGGTACGCCATTAGATTTCAGCAAATATGAAATGATTGATTATACGGCCAAGATGAACGAATTCTTTGGTTGTAATATTTTGGACTTTGATGATGTTGATGTTTTGCGTCAAAAGTTGGTTGACGAAGGTATGTTCCCAATGGATGAATTGGAAGATTTGAAGTCAATCCCAACATTGGTTGACTATGTTTACAAGCGTAAAATTCGTGGCAACATTGTGAATCCAACATTCTTGTATAATTATCCTGCGTATATGGTACCACTGGCACGTCGTAATGATGCAGACGAACGTAGAATTGATATGTATCAGTTGTTGGTATGTGGTGCAGAAATTTGCAAGGGGTATTCAGAACTTGTAAACCCAATCCAACAGTTGGCAGCATTTGAAGAACAGGCAAAAAATATCGCAAATGGTGATGAAGAAGCATTTAATCCAGATAACGACTTTGTGCGTGCGATGGAACATGGGTTCCCACCAATTTCTGGTGTTGGTATGGGGGTTGACAGATTGGCTAGTATAATTTTTGATCAACCAACATTACGTGATATCGTGTTGTTCCCAATGATGAAATAAAAAACAAACAGGACTGTTATGTCAAACATAGAAAACGATATTCAATTATTAACATTGGAACACGACAGAAAAAATCAGTCGGCAATTGAACGTGCATTGGAAAGTGGTCGTATTGATGAAAATTCTGCCAACTATCTGTGTGAGTTGTATTCAGACAGTATGACATGGCTGCGTGAGGTGTTTTATGTCTTGGGTAAGACATTTGGTGCACCCAAGGCACCTGTTATGAAGTATGACTATGAATCAGACAGTGCGATTGATGAGCCGATCAGAATTTCTGATATTAATCCATTGGTGCCATATTTAGTAAATCACCGTTTGGATGCAGATCCAATGAGAAATCAGTTTTTTACCAGTTCGGCTGGGCATAAAATTGATTTGTCTGTATCTTCAATTGTTACTGTTATTGTTGCTGCCCAGAAAAAAATAGACAGGGCATTGGATAAAATTACAGGTAAATATTATTCTGATTACACAGAAGATGTTGCAAATGCTGCGTACGATGTTTTGGCATCGCATGACAGGGCGGCATCTGCACGTGCGATTTCAGACAAGATTCGTGAAAAGTTTGCAGAAAAATATATCAGCAGTGCATCTGAGGCTGTTTTGACAATAATTGGACGCGGACATGAAAAAATTGCTGTTGATTTAATTCGTACAATAGACAAAGTTATGCCACCTCATTCTAGATTACAAGATGTGTGGCGTGTAAAATGCCTGTTTGATTTGATACCTCAGGCACGTTTGTTCATAGAACGCTTGTACGAAATAATGCCAGACAGAATATTGTCTGTGCGTGATAATTTCTATAATATGCAAAATCCACGTAACTATCGTGATGCCAAGGTTATTATTAATATTGGCAAAGACAGTGAACATATTGTCCCGATGGAAATTATTTGTCAGGTTCGTACGTTTTTTGAATTTGAACGTCAGACTCATGGCGCATATGAAATCGCACGCAAGAATAAAAGTGTAAAATCTGATAACATAGAAGCTAAACTAGCGAACTTTATGGAAGATGGCGTAAAATCTTATAATCGTATGATTTGTCAGTGTTTAGAAGATTTGTTTGAACGCGTTGGTTGGAATATTTTATATTCACGCAATAATAATATTTCAATTTTTGAAGGTTTCCCAAAAGAATGTACATTGTATTATCCACCAAATATTCTGGATAATATCGTTGAAAAATTGGATGATGCCATAGAAAATGAGGTATTTCGTGTAGAAAATGCGCCTGTAAAGTTGTCTAAACATCAAGAAAGCAGCATATTCCATTTTATGGCAAGGTTTGTTTTGGTTGCAGCGATGCCTTATATGCAACGTGACTGGAATGTGCCTGCAACCAGCCAAGCGGGCAAGTTGTTTAATTTTGTTATGAACGAGGTTCAGCGGTATTATAAAAAAGACTAAAAAATCCCGCCTTTTTGGCGGGTATTTTTATTCCCCTTGCTTTAATTATCAAAAAATGTAAAAATTATATCAGGTTCTTACCTGTCTTACAGAACCATAACAAGCATAACAAAGGATTACGATTATGCGTCAAGGAAAAGTAAAATGGTATAATGGTAAAAAGTGTTTTGGGTTTATTAGTCCAGATACACCAAACGCAGACGGCAACACAGATGATGTATTTGTTCATTCTAGTTCATTAAAGGCCGCAGGTATCAGATTTTTGAATGAAAATGATATCGTTGAATTTGAAGAGGAAGTTCGTAACGGTAAACTGTCTGCTACAACGATTTCTGTAATTCAACGTGACGAAGAATCTGCACGCAGATTCCAAGAACGTCGCGCAGAACGCAGACGTTCAACCGAAGAACGTAAACAACGTGAAGAAAAATCTGCACGTCGTGGCTTTGCATTTTGGAAAAAATAATTTTTTATGAATAACAATCCCCCATTTGGGGGATTTTTTATTTCAATTTTTTTCCCTTTTGTGTAATGATGTACCTGTTATGACATCAATAAAACCAATCTTGAACGAAATACAGACATCGGCATTTAATACGATAGAATACACTAATTCTAATTTGCTAATATTGGGGCCTGCTGGGACAGGAAAATCCACATTTGTTAATTTTTTGAAATCTGCATCAAAAAAACGTATTGTTTGTGCGTGTCCAACAGCGGTTTCTGCATTAAATGTTGGTGGACAAACAATTCATTCGTTGTTTCAAATTCAGCCACGTGATTTCATAATGCCGGAAATGTTAAAATTAAAGGCAAAACCTAGAAATATACTAAATGCAACAGATGTTTTAATCATAGATGAAATTTCAATGGTTGCGCCAGATTTATTAGATGCGATTGATATATTGGCGCGTTATGCCCGCAGAAATAACGAACCGTTTGGCGGAATCCAAGTTGTTGCTATTGGTGATTTGTTTCAATTACCCCCTGTGATAACACGTGATGCAATGCGGTATTACCAAGACGAATATAATTATTCAAATGCATATTTTTTTGACAGTCATGTTTACAGTCGTGCAAACTTTTTGAAGTATAATTTTGATTTTGTATATCGTCAAAATGACACAGAATTATTAGAGAATCTAAACAAGTTGCGCAATAACCAAGTGTCTGCATTAAATTTCTTTAATTCTTGTAATATTAGCGATGAAGAAAGACGTAAAAATGCGGTTGTGATAACTCCGTTTCGTGCAGTTGCAGAACGTATAAATGCGACCAGATTGGCACAGATTCCAGAGACCGAGGTTTCATATAACGGTGTGTTGTCTGGAACGTTTTCTGAACGTGATGTGCCTGCGCCATTGGATTTAACTTTGAAGGTTGGTGCGTTGGTTGTTTTTGTTAAAAATAGTGATAAATGGCATAATGGTTCAATGGGGATTGTGCGCAGTTTGTCTGGGCGGGAAATTATTGTTCAATTGCTATCTGACTCTCGCGAGGTGGTGTCAGTAAAACCAGATAAATGGCAAAAAATAGAATATTCTAGGGATGAAAATGATCGTTTAGTTGAAAACGAAGTTGGTTCTTATAAACAATTTCCATTGAATCTAGGGTATGCAATGACTATTCACAAGGCGCAGGGAAAAACACTTGATACGGTTGTTGTTGATGTGTCGCGTGGTTGTTTTGCGCATGGTCAAACATATGTTGCGTTATCGCGTACACGCAAATCATCTGACATGCATATTGCATCGCCGCTAAGTGCGCGTGATGTTATTTTTGATAAACGTGTTTTAGAATTTGTAAATGATTTATAATTCTTTTTTCATCATAATTGCATCAACGCCATCATAGTATTTTGGGCGTATGCCAATTTGTACAAATCCATTAGATTCATAAAGCCGACGGGCAGGGGTATTGTTTTCGGCGACTTCCAAGAATATGTTTTTAATGCCCGATTTTTTTAACTCGTTTTCTACTATACCCAGCATAGCACTGGCAATACCTGCATTACGTGAATCGGGATGAACGCCAATTGTGATTATTTCGGCCTCATCCAGCGTTACACGATATACAATGAAACCATTTTGACTTGCAATAATTTCGCAGCCTGATTTTTTCAAGTCTGCAAAATCATTCGCAGTCCATGGTTTATGAGGGAAACACAATTGATGAAGATTCGCAATTGTGTCCAACATCTTAACCTCTTACTTTCTGTGCTCTTGTGAAAGAAGGGTTGTGAAAATTAGTTCTTAATCTGGTACGATTAATTGCTTCTTTGTATTTTTGATACAGTTCTTCGTGAATATGCTTTGCGTTGTTGCCGCTGCATTTATAAGTTGCTTTTCCATCAGTGGTTTTGATTTCAATGTTAAGCATAAACTTAGGTTGTTCAGTACGTGATGAACCAGTAATTTTGATAGTTGAAATATATGCTTCTTTACCATCAATGTAATAGTGATGGCCTATCTTGCCAGATACAGGTTCTGTTGTATAACTGACCTTATTGTTTTTGATTGTACTAGAAATAATTTCACTGTATTGTTTCAGAAAAGTTACAGCGATATTTTGTTTGTTACTCATATTTAAATTCCCTTTTTGTTCTGTTCTGCGTAACTTGGTCTCAAATACATAGGAACAGTGGGGGCAATATTACCACTAATAATATTTTCTGCAACAATTTTTGTTCCTAATCTCAAATCAAATGGTTTATGTCCTACAGTGCGTGCCCATTCCATTTGTTTTGTTTCCAGTTCGTCTATTTCCATGGTTTGTGGTGGTAAACCATTTGCTGCAACAAAAAAGTCGCCACGGCCGGATTCAATTGCAACAAATGCATCGGGTGTTTCTGCTAGGTATAAGTCAAATGCGCTGATTCCGACAACCGGAATATTTAATCCTAATGCAATACCTTTTGCGTATGCGATGCCCAGTCTGATTCCAGTAAAACTTCCGGGGCCTGTAACAACACCGATTGCAGAAATGTCAGACCACTTTGCACCAGATTCAATAATAAATTTTTCGCATTCGGTCGGTAATGCGACAGATTGTTTTTCAACAGCAACAGATTTGTAGTGGTTGTCTAATACAAATTCTAAATTGCTTCCCGATGTATTTATAATTAAAATCATATACGTACCCCAAAGCCAATTTTTTTTGCAAAACCTGCAGATTTTCGTAAAGATAACAGTTTGTCTATTTTTTCTGGTGTGAATTCTGTTTTAATATCCGCGCAGTCGTTTTCCAATAATTCACGACGTAACACAGCGGTAATTTCACGTTGCAATTCACGTACACCTTGTTCTGATGTATAATTTTGAATAATATGCTTTATTGCAGCATCGTTAATAATTATATTTTCTGTGTTCCATCCTGTGTCACGCGCGGCCCGTTGAATTAAATGTTCACGTGCGATTTTAATCTTTTCATCCATTGTGTAACCTGGAATTTCAATGATTTCCATACGGTCTTTTAATGCATTTGACAGATTTAGACTGTTTGCAGTTGCGATAAACAAAACGTTAGATAAATCAAAATCTACTTCTAGATAATGGTCACGAAATGTCTTGTTTTGTTCTGGGTCCAAAATTTCTAGTAATGCAGATTCTGGATCGCCACGCCAATCACGACCCATTTTATCAATTTCATCTAATACAATAACAGGGTTATTAGATTTGCAACGTTTTAACGCATCCATAATACGGCCCGTCTGTGCTCCGATATATGTTTTGCGATGTCCGCGAAAATGAGATTCATCAGAAATTCCACCTAGTGATATGCGTTGATATTTACGACCCAAGGCGTTCGCAATAGATTTTCCTAGCGATGTTTTGCCAACACCTGGTGCGCCAACAAAGCATAAAATGCTTCCTTGGTTAGATTTTGTTTTTTTCATTACTGCAATATGTTCCAAAATACGTTCTTTGACGGCATCCATGCCAGAATGTTCGTGGTTTAACACATCGCGCGCATGGTGTAAATCAACGTTTGTTTCGTCTGATTTGCCCCAAGGCATTGCCAGTAATTCATCTAAATACGTTTTCAATAATCCGCCTTCGTTGGATATAGGTGACATAGAACGCATGCGTTTCCATTCGTTCATTGCTTTTTCTTTGGCTTCATCTGGCATATTAGATGATTGGATTTTTTTGCGCAGATTTGTTGTGTCCGCTTCAGTGTCATCGTCGCCCATTTCCTGTTGTATTGCGCGCATTTTTTCTTGCAAGATTGCCTCGCGACGACCGTTTTCCATTTGTTGATGAATTCGTTTGTTGATAGATTCTTCTATTTTTGCAGATTCTGCTATTATTTTAACTTCTTCCAGCAGGATAGTAAGTTTTTCTGCCCAACTGGTTGCGCATAATACTTTAACTGCAACATCTGTATCAATATCGGCAGTTTGAATAACAGAATCAACAAATGCAGGTAATGGATAGTTTGTAATAACATTACGCAATTTATCCATTTTGAATTTTCTAGTAGCATTTGCAAGTGCTTGCATATTGTCGGCCAATATGTCTCGTAATATAAGTGTGTTTTCTGCGTTCATATCATCTGAAATTTGTATTATTTCTGGTTCAGCAGAAAATATATTGTCGTTAACTTCTAAGTTGTTCAGTTTAACTGCGTTTGTAGTACGGATTAACGCATGAATTGCGCCATCTGGCATTGTGAAAATATGAACAATATCGCCAATTGTTCCGATGTTATAAATATCGTCTGTATTTGAAGGATATGCCCACGAATGTTGTGGCGCCAATATCAACTGTTGCGAACCATCGTGTGTTGCAGATTTTATACAGCTGACAGATGCAGGGTTGTCAATTAAAATTGGTACCGCCAAACCAGGCGACACGACTAAATCACGAAATGGTAATACATAGTTTTTCATAGTGAAATAAATATAAATCTTTTTTACAAGATTTCAAGAGTATAAAAGGCCTATTGTTAAATATTTGTACTTGTAAAACCAATAACGATGTTGCATGATGTTATCATGAAAAAAATACTACTTACGTTATTGATGTTTTTTTATGCGTTTGGCGCAAGCGCTGATTTTAATACCAAGGCTAAATCTGCGTTTTTGATAGATTATGATTCTGGTGCAGAAATTGTTGCAAAAAATGCTGATGAATTAATGCCACCATCTTCTATGATAAAGTTAATGACATTGGCTGTGTTGTTTGATGAAATTAAGTCAGGTAATTTAACACTAGATACCCGTATTCAAGTTGGGGATAGTGCAGATTATAACAAGTCACAATGGTATCCGGCCAGTAAAATTTGTTTGGTTGCAGGCCAGACAATAACTGTCCGCGATTTAATATTAGGGATAATCGTTTTATCTGGTGGTGATGCGTCTGTGGTTGTTGCAGAACACATTGCAGGAACTGAAAACGCCTTTACGCGCAAGATGACAGACAAAGCGCGCAGTTTGGGTATGCAACAGTCAACATTTGGTAATGCTAGTGGATTGCCTGATGTTAATAATTTAATGACTAGTCGCGAGTTAGCAACTCTTGCAACACATTTAATATCTGATTATCCAGATTTATATCCAATGTTTGGCACAAAAAGGTTTGAGTTCAAAGAACATAAAACAGATTGGTGTCGCGAATGGGGGCGTACACATACTGTAAATTATAACAAGTTATTGTTTAATATGCGTGGTGCAGATGGATTAAAAACCGGTCATACATCCGAAGGTGGATATGGTATGGTTGCTAGTGCAAATGTTGGTGGTCGTCGTTTAATAGGTGTTATAAATGGTTTTAACGGCAAGGGGCATGACGCGTTGGCGGCTGAAATGAAAAAGTTATTAGAATATGGGTATGCAAATACTGTTGGCAAAGTATTTTTCAAACCTGGTGATTCTATAACAGAAATTCCTGTATGGTATGGGCGTAAGCCGACAGTTGTAGCAACTGTTGCAAAACCCTTTGCTATAACCGTTGACAAGGCCAAAGGATTAAAAAATATTCGCGTTTTGGCGCGGTATGATGATCCAATTGTTGCGCCGGTCAAAACAGGTGAAATAATTGGTGAATTAATTGCAGAGCGTAATGGTAGTATTGTTGCGCGTGCACCAATGGTTGCCAAAGACAGAGTTTCCAAGACTCAATTCTTTGGTCGTGTTCTAAGAAATATTCGGGTAATGTTTGGTTTTTAATATGGCACCACGTAAAAAACAATCTTGTACATACGATTTTCCTCATCCTATGGATAATCCATATTTGGTTGGTCATACTGATACATTGAATAATTTTCTAAATGCATGGAATAATCGTGATACATATCCAATACATCCTGTGTGGATGTTGACAGGGCCTGTTGGTATTGGTAAAGCGACATTGGCGTATAAAATTGCTAAAATGGTATATGGTAATGTCGGTGATTTTTTTATCATTGACCAAGATAGAAATCTTGATAAAGACGGCAGGGTAAAATCAGATGGAAAATTTATTTCTGTGTATACTGTTCGTGCAATGATAGATAAAATGCAAATGTCATCTATGTCGGATGGTTGGCGTGTTGTTTTGATTGATTCTGTTGATCAATTGAACAAGGCTGCATCAAACGCAATTTTGAAATTACTAGAAGAGCCTCCAGCCAAGACTTTGTTTTTACTGGTTGTTCATCAGTTGGCAAATGTGTTACCTACGGTTCGTTCTCGTTCACGTGTTGAAAAAATGCGCCCTTTGACAATATCTCAGTTGCGCGAATTGTGTATAAAGTTTATGCCAGAAGATGATATTGGAACAGAAACGTTAAAGTTATCTAATGGTAGTTTTGGTAGAATTGCAGGATTAAAGCATTCTGGTGGTGATGAAGTATATTCAGAATTAATTGATTTGTTGCAGAACAAATATTCAAACAGTGCAGATGTAATGCTTTTGGCTAAGAAAATTGCAACAGACAGCGCATTGCATGATATTTTATTAGATGCAATTGCGCATTTTGGTTTGGCTGATTTGTATCCTGTTGTAACACGCAGTCTTTATGATATGAAAACGGTTTTTTTGGAACCTGAAATTACAGTGTTCAAAATAATAATGGAAATCAAGAAATGTTTATAGATACACATTGCCATTTAACAGATAGATATACAAATGGTATTGCTGATGTGATTCAAAATGCACACAATGTTGGTGTAGATATTCTTGTGTGTCCAACTGCTGATCCGTCAGATATTGCGGATGCGATTAAAATTGTTAATTTGTATGATAATATTTATTGTACTATTGGTATTCATCCAGAATATACGCCATGTGATGCGACGATGTATTTAACGGATGAAATATTAAGTAATCCGCGTGTTATTGGCGTTGGCGAAATAGGGCTAGATTATCATTATAAGCCAGAAACCAAGAACGAACAAATTGCATTATTTGAACAGCAGTTATATATTGCGCGTCGGCATAATTTACCTGTTGCGATACATACTCGTGATGCAGAATCTGATACAGCGCATATTTTAACGGGTGACATTCGTGGTGTTATGCATTGCTTTACCAGTTCGTGGAATTTGGCAAAAGTAATGCTGGACAGGGGTTTTTTCTTTTCTGCCAGTGGTATATTAACGTTCAAGAATTCATCAGAAATACGTGAAACATTTGCAAAGATACCGCTGGACAGAATTGTTATAGAAACAGATGCGCCATATTGTGCACCTGTACCACATCGTGGTAAGACATGTGAACCATATATGGTTGTTGAAACAGCGCGTGTTTTGGCGCAAATAAAAAATATAGATATAAATGATTTGGAACAAATATTAATGCAAAATGTGAAAAATCTGTATCCAAAAATAAAATTATAAAACCCGCAATTGCGGGTTTTGTTTTATCGTTTTTTTTGTGTCATAGAATCTAATATTGATTGTGTTAAAACAGGTGATTTATACATAAATCTAAACACGTTTCCCAACTGTCGTAATCTTTGTTGATTTTTTGGTTTGTGTAAAGACAAAGATACTGTTGAACAATAAAGTATGTCTTGATAGACATAAGTATCAAAACCTAAATCGGTTAATAATTTTTTTACGTAATTACGTGCGTATATAGTTTTTGCAACTGTTTCTGGTTTCAAGACCCTGTTACGCAGTTTTGGCTTAAACACAATAATCCCTTCTGTGTCCAGAAAAGTTATTTCACAAATAGAATTAACTTCATTAACTATTTTATTGACATTACTTGTTTTATTTATAAATGCTCTTATTGCGTTTGGCGGTGTTAATTTGCTTTGTGTACATGCTTGGGTAAATGGTGTTACGCATACGATATCGTCAATATTATATTTAGACATTTTTATCCTTTTGTTATGATTTTATATTTCAAAATGTAACACAGACTATAATATTTGCAATTTATTTTTATATGTGTAGAATTAATGTCACTATGTCAAGAAGCATTATAAAATTTGGTCAGGTTTCTGAAAATCGCAAAGCGCGATTTAATTACTCTATTGATGACACAATAGAGGCTGGAATTTCATTAACTGGTGCAGAAATAAAATCTATCAGATATGGTTTGGTTACGATTATTGATGGTTTTGTTCAGCGTCGTGGTGATAACTTATTTTTGGCTGGGGTTGAGATTCAAAAATTACCAACTGCGGCACGTATTGTAAATTTTGATGAACGTCGCAGTCGTCAGTTATTATTACATCGCAGTCAAATTAATCGTCTGATTGGAAAGTTGCAAGAAAAAGGTGCTACGATTGTTCCGTTAAAGATGTATTTTAATAATCGTGGAAAATTAAAAGTTCTGTTGGGTGTCGGCTATGGCAAGAACAAGATAGACAAGCGCGAAACAATAAAACAGCGCGAGTGGGACAAGAACAAGGCACGCATATTAAAAGGGAAATGAATACAAATCCCTTGATTTTCAGTATTTTAGCACTATCATAATATTATATTCGTTACGAATGTAGGTTGGAAAATCCCAGTTTTTTTATTATTGATAAATTATTACTGGGTTATCGGTGTATGGCCACAGATTCACTACGGATAAAGAAAAATTCTTTATTGGCAATGAATTGGGTGGCTGTACGAAATGTTAACAAAAACAAAGGATAATAAATGGTAAAAGTAAAAGAAAAAAAGACAGCGCCTAAAAAAGGTGAAAAACCAAAAACACCAAAAGCGATTAAGGGTACAAACAAACATGAAACAGATGCCAACGATGAAAAAGTTTATTTTATGGCATTGGGTGGTTTGGAAC
Organism: Candidatus Enterousia sp.; assembly: GCA_045657405.1. GTDB lineage: Bacteria > Pseudomonadota > Alphaproteobacteria > Rs-D84 > Rs-D84 > Enterousia. The sequence continues at coordinate 1,818 of JAZOTB010000053.1, read as the reverse complement.
ACATTGGTCAGAATATGTATTTGTACAAGTATAAAGGCAAATACTTGGTAGTTGATTGTGGTATGGGTTTCTTGGACGAAGAAATTGGTGCGGGTGACGTTCAATATTGTGATACAACATGGTTGGAAAAGCGCAAGAAAGATGTTGTTGGGTTTGTTATTACTCATGGACACGAAGATCATATTGGCGCATTGAAATATATTTGGCCAAAATTCAGAAAGCCGATTTATTGCACGCGTTTTCCGGCTGCGATATTGCGCCAGACGTTTGCAGGAATTGAAATGGATTTTGATCCAAACAAAGACATTGTTGAATTTGACCATAATGGTGCAACATTAGATTTGAATCCATTTCAGGTTGAAACATTTCATGTCACACACAGTATTCCCGAAGCGCAAATGTTAATTATTAACACAGGTGCCGGTAAAATTTTGCACACAGGTGACTGGACATTTAACGAAGATATTCCTATTGAAGCGCCAACAGACTTTGCAAGATTAGCAGAAATTGGTTCTGATCCAAAGTTGTTAGCATGTATGTGTGATTCTACGAATTCTTCACGTCAGACAAAACAGGTTACAGAAACTCAGGTACGTGATACATTAACAGAAATTATGAAAAACGCACCTGGTCGTGTAATTGTAACAGGATATTCTCGCAGTTTGGCACGTATCAAGATGTTTGCCGAAGCGGCACGTGCGGCCGGTCGTATTGCTGCAATCAAAGAACGCAGTAATCCAAATCCTGTACCATACGTTGGATTGCCAGAATTTCGTGAATTAGGTATCAAGTTAGGTTATTTGAAGAAAGATGATGTTTATACGCATGCAGAAATCAAAGATTTGCCAGCGGAAAAACAGGCTATATTCTTAACCGGTTCCCAGGGCGAAAAGTTTGCGATGTTAACACGTCTTTGCCATGGTCAGGTCAAAGAAATGAAATTAATGCCAACAGACACTGTAGTATTCAGTGCGATTATTATTCCTGGTCGTGAACAAGATGTTTCTGCGCTGTATAATAAATTGGCACGTATGGGCGTAAAAACGCACACTATATTTGATACAGATAACTTACATGCCAGCGGACATGCAGGACGTCCAGAATTGGAAAGATTTTATGATATGGTACATCCCCAGGTGTCTGTTCCAATGCATGGCGACTATATTAACGAGATGTTAAATGGTAAAATGGCAATGGAACGTGGTGGTGCGAAACACATGATGGTTGTACATAACGGTGAAATGGTTGCGTTCAGCGATGGTAACGAACCATACGTTGCAGAAACAATTGAAACCAGTTATGTTGTCATGGAAGGTGAAACAGAACGTAGTGCAAATGATCAAGTATATAAAAATCGTAAAAAGATTGCATCAAATGGTGCTGTATTTGTAACATTACCTATAGATAAACGTGGCTTTCTAAAAGGTGTGCCAGAGGTTTCTAGTGCGGGTATTTTTGAAACTGATGAAACTGGCTTTATGAAACGTCAAATTCAAATAGAAATATCCAAGGCGATTGATGGTTTAACCAAGGCCGAACGCAAAGACAGAAACAACTTGCATCGTGCGGTTCAGGTTGCGTCAAATCGTGTTATTCGTGCGGCGTTGGGGTCGGACAAGAAACCGCAGTACAGTGTACATTTTATACAAAAATAAAAATACCGCCAAACGGCGGTATTTTTTTTTTATAAAAAAAAGTGCTTGTGTAAAATTTTGAGTTTTTGTACGATGCAAGCAAAAGGAAGGGGTTGTTATATGTTAAAAACACAAAAAACACACAGATTTATGGGATTTTTCTGCTATGCTTGCTTGGCGATTT
>JAZOTB010000052.1:0-8435 GCA_045657405.1 Candidatus Enterousia sp. | reverse complement strand
CCGCAGTTGTACGTGATGAAGTGCCACGTGAACTGGCCACTGTGCCAGATGCACTGGGCACAACGCGCGATGTCGCACGACCAGTTGAATTTGCACTGCGCGTCAATGTTTTTGACGGCTGATCCACAGGAACAATTACATTTCTTGTAATATCAGCATCAGTTACAGCAACACCAGTTTCATCCAAAGTTTCTGCAACCGAAACAGGCGCAACGTCTGCAAATGCAGGCAATACCAACAATCCACTTAATACAACAATTAGTCTTTTCATTGAAAAACCTTTCCCTTCTTTACCTGACATTTTATCACATACGCAAAAATCAAACAAGAAAAAAAACAAGCATTTTTCTTATATTGTGATTTATTTCATAATTCATTAAAAATTATAATGAATTTACTTGCGATTATGATATCTTTTTTATATAATTGCACTTATCTAAAAAACACAATTCACACCAAGGAAAAAAAATTGTCTGTGCTCAAAAAAGTCGCATTATGGATACTAACATTACCGCTGATTGGATGCACAACTGTACCAACAACAACAAACGACAATCGTCTTGACCAGTACACACCAAAAATCACAAACTTTGACTTTAACTATGACCCATATAAAACACCAATCGCACAATATTATGCAGACGAACTGAACAACAACCAAAATTTATCAGGCGCAACTTTAATAGAAGATGGACTGTCTGCGTTTGTCATAAGATCTGCGTTCGCACGTATGGCAACAAAAACAATTGATTTACAGACATATATTTACAGTAACGACTTTTCATCCAAGGTATTAATCGGTGAACTAAAAAGCGCCGCAGACCGCGGGGTCAAAGTCAGAATATTACTGGATGATTACGGAACAAAATCAGATATCGTTGACGTTATGCTACTGAACCAGCATCCAAATATAGAAGTCAAAGTTTTTAACACTGTACAAAATCGTTCAAATTTACTGTATTACCCTCAATTCTTGATGGACTTTAATCGCCTTAATTCACGTATGCACAACAAATTGTTTATCGTAGATAATATCGCATACATCACAGGTGGACGAAACGTAGGTAGTAATTATTTCTATCCAGAAACAGCTTCAAACTTTTCTGATACAGACGTTTTATTCTTAGGCGATATGACAAAATATGCAACAAACAGTTTTAACGAATATTGGAATCATCATTTGTCTATACCTGCATCTATGTTCCCAAAAGCAAAATCAAAAAAAGCATTACGAAAACTAGAAAAATCATTTGTAGAACTAGAAAAACGAAGCACAGAAGGCATCGCTTTGTACAACAATATTATCAACATAGCACAACAAGAATACAAAAATAAAAAACTAAACTTTTCATGGGGATATGGAAAATTCTTGGCAGACCCTCCAGAAAAAGTTGAAATGTCAATGGAAGAAAAAGAACAATATCGCGGCGATATTGTACGCGCACTGCAACATCTGTGGAAAAAAACCGATAAATCTGTATATATGTCTGCCGCATACTTTGTACCTGGACAAGGCGGTCTAGAACACATATTACACGAAGAAAATAGCGGTGTACATATGACAATCGTCACAAATTCTCTGGCCTCTACCAATGCGCCAACCGTATATGCAAAATGGGAAAAATATAGAAAACAACTTATTAAATCAGGCGCAGACATATATGAATTTATGGCATCTGCAGAAAACCTGCGTAGCAAAGAACATGATCGGGAAAGAAAACAATCCAGTTTTTCTGTTCTGCACAGTAAAACTATGGTTTTTGACGATAACATATCTTGGATTGGCAGTTTTAATTTGGACCCACGTAGCGCATATTACAATACTGAAAATGTCGCTATATTTGAAAGCAAAGACTTTGCAGATAAATTAAAACAAATGATTATCCAAGACACAAAAACATCTTGGCATGTCACACTGGACAAAAACGATAAACCAATATGGACAGGCAGTCGCCCTAATGATATAAAACCACGCACGCACAAGTACGCACCAGACACAACTATATTCCGTAGAATATGGAAATCAATTTGCAATCTGGTTCCAGAAAAATTCGTATAATAAAAAAACCGCAAACGCGGTTTTTTTATTCAGTTTCTTGCAATTTTGCACGAATATCTGATAATGCCTTGGCACGTTCTTCTATTAAACCATTAAGGTTCGCCTTGGTTAAATCTGACGCATACTTGATAGAATTCGCAAATGCCAGCGCATCACTGTTACCATGAGTTTTGAACGCAAACCCACGCAAACCTAAGAATGTTGCACCCGCATAAGAACGTGGATCAATCTTGTGCTTTAGACGCTTGAACACATGTACCAAGAAAAACGCACCAATTATCGCCAAAATAGACTTCTTGAAGTTTTCAACAATAACACGTTTTATTAACTTTGCTGTACCTTCTACGGTCTTTAATACGATATTACCCGTAAATCCATCAGTTACAACAACCTGAACACGACCCGCGCTGATATCATTTGCCTCTACAAAACCGATATATTCATATGGCAATTTATCTTTATATTCCGTTAAAATCTTGTTCAAACGCACCAAGGTGTCATTACCCTTGGTTTCTTCGGAACCAATATTCAAAACCCCCAGTTTTGGCTTTGGCATTTTACCAACAACTTCGGCATAAACACTGCCCAGAATTGCAAAGTCAAACAAAATATTTTCATCACAATGCACGTTTGCACCCAAATCCAATACAACAACACGACCATCACCTGCACCAGATGGCAACATAGTTGTAATCGCAGGACGCGCAATCCCATCAATCGTTTTTAACGCCAACTTGGACAAAGACATTAACATCCCCGTATTACCAGCACTGATAACCGCAGATGAATTGCCTTCGCGAACATCTTTTATCGCCATATACATTGATGTATCTTGGGCATGACGCAATACATCCATAACCTTGTCTGTACCCTTGATAACATTAGGCGCATGTATTACTTCTACATTGCGAGCAACACGTGGATATTTCGCCAATAATTTACGCAGTACTTTTTCATCGCCAAACAAACGAAAATGAATACTATTTTCGCCATTTTGATACAAAAACTGATTCATACCACCAAGAACAGCATTAGGTCCTTTGTCGCCACCCATTGCATCAATTGCGATTATTTTCTTTTCTTCTGACATAGTATATAAAAAAAGCAGAACATGGCCACGCAATGTGTGCCCTGCTTCTGCCTTGTTCCTTTGTTATTTTATATTAAATTATTTTGCACCGCATGCAGGACAAACATGATGTGGGCGTTTCTTTTCGCCACATGTTTTGCATACACCACATGGCATTACAGACAATGCGTCATGTGAACGACGTTGTGCACTGCGTGCTTTACTTGTTTTACTTTTTGGCGTTGCCATTTTTAATCCTTTTTATTTTTAACTGTTCTATTGTATTCAAATTCTATCAATTTGCAAGCAAAAGTTTAATCTGATAGCACCTGGGCACAAAACATACCATGATTGTGCATCAAACCAATAACCGCACTGTGATCATCCAGCCCCATATAAAACTGATATCCATTAGATTCAAGTTCTTTTATCTTTGCCAACTTGAATTCTGCAGTTGTGCCAGGATATTCATGAGGTTTACAGAAAACCAACTTTTTTATATTTGGCAATAAATTTTGAATATGATGTTCTACCTTGTTTTGTCCCATCGCCCAACGACCTGTGATAAAAACAATCGTAAATTTTTGACCCAATACGTTTAGTATGTCTATCATATTATCGTTTGGAACACCAAAACGATCATAATTTGGCATCGCAAATTTCTGACATACAACACCGTCAATATCACAATAAATCGCAGGTTCTTTTTTCATATTATTGCCTTGTTAGATGCCGACGCCCAGTGTGGTGTAATTACCATACTGGGCGTAGCGATTACAATTGTAGGATATTAGATATCCAATAATTGCTGTTGTCCATTACCTTCACGTGCCAAGCGTTCTGCCTTTTCTTCTTCTTTGGCAATTTCGCGAACACGACGAACGTATGCACCTGTTCCAATTGGAATCAAACGACCAACAATCAAGTTTTCGTTTATACCAACCAATTTATCTGTTGATCCACCGATAGCAGCATCAACTAATACCTTTGTTGTCTGTTGGAACGAAGCATTTGAAATAAATGAACGTGATGTTAATGATGCACGTGTCAAACCAACCAAGACCTGAGATGCGGTTGCTTGTTTGCCATTATCACGTGCAACGCGTGCATTTTCTTCTTCAAAATCCACACGATCAACAACCTGACCCATCAAGAATCCGGTATCGCCTGGATTTGTAATTTCAACACGACGTGTCATTTCACGTATCAAAATTTCAATGTGTTTGTCATTGATGACCACGCCCTGCAGACGGTAAACTTGCTGAATCTGTTCAACCATAAAGGTTGCCAAGGCTTTCTGACCCAAGATACGCAAGATATCCTGTGGAACTGGATCGCCATCAACCAATTTTTCAGCTTTCTTTACAACATCGCCGCTGCGTACCAACAAGTTTGTACCCTTTGGAACCGCATATTCAACAGGCGCAGTACCATCTGTTGGTTCAATACGGATAACAATCTTGTTCTTGGCATCTTCTAGTTCAACCGTACCATCAATCTCGGCCAACAAAGCCGGATTCGTTGGACGACGTACTTCTAACAATTCATTAACACGTGGCAAACCACCTGTAATGTCACCTGTACGTTTTGCTTGAACAGGGATACGTGCCAAAATGTCACCAGCAACAACCTTGTCACCATTTGCAACATTCAATACGGAATAAATTGGCAACAGATATTCTGCAATCTTTTTGCCACCCAAAGAAATAACATTACCCTTGTCGTCAACCAATGTAACAGCAGGTTTTAATGCTTTCTTGGTATTTGTTTTCCAGTTAATAACTTTGCGTGATACAATACCTGTCATGGAATCAACTTCTTCTTGGTAAGAAACATTTTCAACCAAGTCATTAAAGTTCACAATACCGTCTTTTTCAGCGATAATTGTATTTGAATATGGATCCCATTCTGCAACCTTGGCACCTTTTTCAACTGCGTCACCGTCGTTAACAATTAACATTGACGCATAAGGTAAATTACTGCTGAACAATTCTTTACCTTCGGCATCAACAACAGCCAGTTTTCCGTTGCGAGATAATACTACTACACGACCTGCGCTGTTCTTAATTGTATTAACACCTGACAGTTTGATTGTGCCAGATACAGGTACTTCAATAAAGTGACTTTCTGCACCACCAGATGCAACACCACCAATATGGAAAGTACGCAATGTCAACTGTGTACCAGGTTCACCAATTGACTGTCCTGCAACAACACCAACTGCTTCGCCGACGTGTACCAATGCATTTCTGGACAAATCCATACCATAACATTTTGCACACAAACCGTCAGAACAACATGTAAGCACACTGCGAACATCAACCGAAGGCAAGCCTGATTCATTAATTTGTTTTGCTGCAGCCTTGGTAATTAATTCACCAGCTGGAACAATAATTTCTTTGGTAATTGGATGAATAACATCATGTGCCGCAGTACGTCCCAAAACAACGTCACCCAGCGCAACTGACAATTTTGAACCCTGATATACAGGCTTTGCTGTGATAAAGTCAGTTGTACCACAGTCGTGTTCTGTGATGACTGTATTCTGTGCTAATTCAACCAAACGACGTGTCAAGTAACCAGCGTCAGCAGTCTTCAACGCAGTGTCCGACATACCTTTACGTGCACCGTGAGTGGATGTAAAGTATTCAGACATAGTCAGACCTTCCTTAAAGTTTGAAATAATTGGAACTTCAATAATAGATCCGTCTGGTTTCTGCATCATACCACGCATACCTGCCAACTGCTGAATCTGACGTTTGGAACCACGTGCACCAGATAACGCCATCATATACACAGAATTCCAATTGTCGCCTGTTGATTTACCCAATGCTGCATATGCCATATCTCCCAATTTGTCAGTGGTTTTATGCCACAAGTCAATCAACTTGTTATAACGTTCACCACTTGATAACAAACCGTTCTGATATTGTTCTTCAATTTCTGCAGCAACTTTTTCAGATTCTGCAATCATCGCAGATTTTTCTTCTGGAATAACAACGTCATCGTATCCAATTGAAATACCACTGCGTGCAGCCTGTTCAAATCCAGTATTTTTCAATGCGTCAGCCAACATAATCATTGCTTTGTCACCGCAACGTTCATATGTTGTTGATAACAAAGATTTAATTTCACCACGTGGCATAACTTTGTTTACTAAATCAAACGGCATATTGTCGCAATCTGGTAACAATTCACCCAAAATCATACGACCTGCTGTTGTTTTGTATATTTTACCTTTGATACGCGCTACAATTGGTGTATGTAATGTGATTGTCTTGTTTTCCAAAGCCAATTGAACTTCGTCCATTGATGCAAAACGTGGAGATTTTTCATCATGTTCACCATTAATCAAAGAAATATAGTAAACACCCAATACCATGTCCTGAGTAGGAACAATCATTGGTTCACCATTTGCAGGTGACAACACGTTGTTTGAAGACAACATTAATGTACGTGCTTCTAATTGTGCTTCTAGTGAAATTGGAACGTGAACAGACATCTGGTCACCGTCAAAGTCAGCATTAAAGCCGGCACAAACTAATGGATGTAAACGAATTGCCTTGCCTTCAATCAAAACAGGTTCAAATGCCAACAAAGACAATCTATGCAACGATGGTGCACGGTTCAACAATACAGGATGTTCATGAATAACCTTTTCTAAGATTTCCCATACAACATCTTCACCGTTTTCAACCATCTTGCGTGCTGTTTTCAATGTATTTGCATAATCACCAGCCATCAAACGTGCAAAAACAAATGGCTTAAACAATTCTAGCGCCATTGTCTTTGGCAAACCAACTTGATGTAATTTCAATGTTGGACCAGACACAATAACTGAACGACCAGAGTAATCAACACGCTTACCCAACATATTCATACGGAAACGACCAGATTTACCGCGCAATGAATCAGACAATGATTTCAATGGGCGGCGGTTCTGAGATACCATTGGACGTGCCTTGTGACCGTTGTCAAACAATGAATCAACCGCTTCTTGTAACATACGTTTTTCATTACGGATAATAATATCAGGTGCATGCATTTCCATAAAACGTTTCAAACGATTGTTACGGATAATTACACGACGATATAAATCATTCAAGTCAGATGCAGCAACATGCCCCGCATCCAATGTAACCAATGGACGCATATCAGGTGGGATTACAGGAATAATATCCGGCAACATCCATGCTGGTTCTGTTTTAGAATCCAAGAATGATTCAACTAATTTTAATTGTTTAATAATACCTTTGCGTTTTGCTTCGGATTTTGTATCGGCCAATTCTGCACGCAGACGTGTACGTTCATCGCCCATATCTAGATTTGCGATAATGTTACGTACGCCTTCGGCACCAATACCGACATGAAATGCATCTGCACCGAATTCTTCAACTGCAGCTTGATATTCATCTTCGCTGATAACATCATATTGTTTCAAATTTGTTAACCCTGGTTCAATAACGATATATGCATCGTAAGAGATAACCTGCTCTAATTTTTTCTGTGGCAAGTTATTTAATAACGTCGCAATTTTACCCTCACGCAAGAACCAAGTATGTGCAACAGGCATCGCCAATTTGATGTGTCCCATACGTTCACGACGAACAGCAGAAGAACCAACTTCTACGCCACAACGTTCACAGACAACACCGCGGAATTTAATTCTTTTATACTTTCCGCATGCACATTCATAATCTTTTACGGGTCCAAAAATCTGTTGACAGAACAGACCTTCGGCTTCTGGTTTCATGGAATGATAATTAATGGTTTCTGGTTTTTTAACCTCGCCATGGGACCATGACAGAATTTCTTCTGGAGAAGCAATTGTGATACGCAAAGCATCAAATTGTTCCTTGGTTTCTATCTGTCCAAATATCTTTTGCAACATATTGCTCATTATATTTCGCTCCGATTTTGTTAGTGGTTAGCCGTTAGTGTTTTTCCGAACCCGATTTAATCGGGTTCAGACTTCCCACTAATCAATTTTCTTTGGTGTCATCGCCAGTCCCAGACCGCGTAATTCGCGAACCAGTACATTAAATGCTTCTGGCGTACCTGTCTTGATATCATTGCTGCCAGAAACAATAGATTCATACATCTTGTTTCGACCAACAATATCGTCTGACTTTACTGTTAACATTTCACGCAGCAAGTGTGCGGCACCGTGTGCTTCCAGTGCCCAAACTTCCATTTCACCCAAACGCTGGCCACCCATGTGGGCTTTACCAGACAATGGCTGTTGTGTAACCAATGAATAGTTACCAATTGAACGGGCGTGAATCTTTTCATCAACAAAGTGATGCA
>JAZOTB010000051.1:0-7344 GCA_045657405.1 Candidatus Enterousia sp. | reverse complement strand
GGCACAACAGAAAAACGCATATGATTTGCGTGAATGCGTAAATGCGTTGGATTCTTGTATGCAGAACGATTTTGTTTGCGGGTCTGATTATGAAAACTGTTTGGATCCAACCGGTAAATATATCGTAAATGGCGAAGTTGTTGTTGGTTCGGAACCCGGGGCGGCAATGTCCGTGGTAACGGGGGCTAAAAGCGGAGGTTCTACAACTTTCAAAGGTATTGGTTTATATGACAGGTGGAATTATTCCAATAATAGTGCGAATGCTTGGTCCAAGGATGGTTCTGTGGCGGCATATTTAGAAGACGTTCTTGACGATATAGAAACGACTCATTTGATGAGTGCCACAGGTGCATCTGCTTCTATGGCGGCATATTTGCTAAGCAAGATTGGTTATGCCGATGAAAATGGAAAAAGTTACGGCATGTGCGTATCTGTCTTGAATCAATGCCAAGATTATACATATGAAAAAGGTGCATACAAAGTTAATAATCAGGTTGTGCGTGAATACTTGCAACGTACACTGGTTCAGATTAAGACCGCCCAGGATGGTGTTTTATCTGAATATGCCGAAGATTGTATAAATGATGTAACGAATTGCCTAAGCACGAATGGCTTTGAAACAAGTTCATTGGATAACACGACAAACCTTAGTTACAAGAATCAGATAGCGATAAATGCCTGTAATTCACAGATATTGACCTGTATGTCAGTAAATAATGTCAAGGATGATGACACGTTGGCGGCGGGCAGTCTGTCAAAGAAAGTATGGGTCTTGGGTATAATATCTGATTCTGGTTCGGACGAGGCAATTAGACGTACCGCATGTCTGGAATCTGGTGGTGCATGGGGAACACTCACCAATGGCACTTATGGATGTATTACCAACAACGGTGGTAATTCTGGCGGTTCGGGTAATAACTCTGGTTCAAATGATAACACGGGCTCAGATGACGACCAACAAGGCGGTTCGGGTAATAACTCTGGTTCGAATGACAACACGGGCTCAGATGACGACCAACAAGGCGGTTCCGGTAATAACTCTGGTTCGAATGACAACACGGGGTCAGATGACGACCAACAAGGTGGCTCAGGCAATGGGGACACCACCCCTGAAACACAGACCTGCGATATTTTTGACGAAGACGGAACCACAAAATTAGGCACAGGCACACAAACATATAACAATGGCACATGGGGCGAATGTGTGGCAACAAGCTGCACTAACAAAGCAGTATTATATTCTAGCAAATGTTTCAAAAAAACTATTAATTGCACCACAGATGAACTGACAACACTAAATGCAACCGCAGGAACAAAAACATATAATTACAATGGCGGATATAATGCTTGCGTAATCGAAACATGCGCAAGTGATTACACAATTTATCAAAACGCGTGCTATCTGACCGAACGCCCATGTTACAGTGCAAGCATAAAGAATGGCACACAAACATTTAGTACAATTTCAGGTTCTTACGAATCCCAAACCTGTAAAGCAACCGAATGCAATCCTGGATATACCTTGAACGGCACAAGATGCGAATACGACACCAACAATTTTACCCAGATTCATTGTGAAGCCGAAATTGAACATTCTTCAACGGCATACAAATTATGTTCAAAAGAAGACAACACTGTTTGTTCAAATGAATGTACATTACAAAAATGTAAAACCAATTACACGGCGTATAATAATAAATGTTATCCATCGACACAAACATGTATATCAAACGACGTAAATGCAACTGGCGGATATAACGAATTTGATGCCGACACTGGCGAATATAAAACAGAGTGCACCATATCAGGCTGTTCTGGGGATTACATATTGGCCAACAATAAATGTAATGCAAATTCAACCGAATGTTCAAGTGACGAATTGACGTCTATAAATGCAACCAGTGGCACTAAAACATTTAATGCAGACACGGGTACTTACAACACGTGTTCACCATCAGAATGCATTGAAAATTACGCCATTTCAAAGCCAGATAGCACCTGCAAAATTTATGAAAAAACATGTAAGCCATCTGATGCAAACGCAATTGGCGGGAAACAAACATTGAATTCTGATACCGGAACATATGGCACATGCGCACCAACAGAATGCAAAGAAGGTTACGAAATGCACGGCGCAATCTGTGTAGAGATGGAAAAAGAATATACAGAAAACTGTTCGGTTGAAAACGGGACTGGGACACATACCTGTATTGGTTCAACGTGCGACGAATGTGTACTGGTTAATTGTAACACAGGTTATACAAAATATAATGGTGCATGTTATTTAACAAGATCCCAATGCAACGGCACAGAATTAACTAATTTACATGCCGCAACCGCATATAAAACATTTAATTCAACAACTGGTTTATATAGTGCCTGTTTTGTTGAAACCTGTGAAGATGACTATACCTTATACCCTGCGGATGGTAAATGTTACGAAACAAAGATACAATGCAGCAGCGCAGAATTAAACAATTTAAATGCATCTAAGGGTGAAAAGGTATTTGACGCAACAACCGGCGAATATACATGTAGGGCAACATCCTGCAGTTCTGGATATTCGATGGATAGTTTTGGTTCCTGTGTGGCTGGACTAAAACGCGAAGTAAACTGTACTTCGGAAATAATCGGCGCAAAATCAGCAACAAAAATGTGCGACGAAGAAGGAACCACATGCACAGCGTGTCTCGCGACCAGCTGTAATACTGGGTACACCCCGGGCGAAGGAATATGCAATGTAACTGTACGAGATTGCTCAACCGATGGAATCAAGACAGGTACAGAAACATATAATACAAGCACCAACCAATACAATGAATGTATCGCGACGGAATGCAACGATTCTTATGTATTGTACAGCAGTAAATGTTATGCATATCGTACGGCATGTACACCAGACGACCAAAATGCAACCGCCGGTCTTACAATCTTTAACTCAGAAACTGGTAAGTATGGCACTTGCACTGCGACCAAATGTGTTGATGGATACAAAGTGTCAAACGGCGAATGTCTCCCAAGCTCAGAAACTGAGGAAATCGATTGTAGCAGCAGCATGTCAAACGTCATATACGCAACACAAACATGTAACATCGCAACTGGCGAATGCGGCGAATGCATAATACAACAATGCGCAGACGGCTATGAAAAAGGCGAAGATGAAGATGTACAATCTTGTTATTCAACATTTAAGCGTACCCGCTGTGAAGAGTCTGATGGAACTTGGGGAGTTGTAGAAGATGAAACGGGTGTTAAATACTATTCATGCACATGCCCTGGTTATATGATTTATGACGGCACCGTCTGTATGATGACCACCGCAGATGGGGAAGATATTGATATTCTTGAAATATCCGCTACCACTTATAACATTAATGAATTCTGTGCTAAGTTCACAACCAAGGCCGATTGTTTGGCACAAAAAACGGGGGAACGGAATGTTTGCAATAATGCTGTAGTTAGAGGTTCAAAATATGCTTATGGTGAACACGACGTTAATTTGTGTAAATGGGACGGCCATTGGGGCAGCTGTGAAATGGCAGATGCAGAAATCATCTATGGTTTCTGTCCCGCCCAGGACAAACCGGCGACCTGTGAAACAGCGAATGGTTATTATGGTACAAAAACATTTACTTTCAATGATTTAAGTGGACTTAGTGGCTATTTCATAAGTATGGCGCAACGTGGAACATGGTCCGCTTGTACCGAACCAGAAAAGGCATGTTCTAGCACAATACCAAACGCGTTCAAGGCATTATATGACGATACAAACACATGTGTATTGGAAAGTTGTAAAACGGGTTATGGCCGATCGAACAACAACTACTGTTGCTTGTTACCAACCCATATTAATAAAAGTTCATTAAAAAGTAATATCTTTAAAAACGCGCTGAACGAAATGAAATACAGCGATAAACACGATCATATATATATATTACCGGACTATCATCACGGCTATGCATACGTTTATGATGTCAGAAATGAAACAATTACGTATGTTAAATGCACACCAGATAAAGCCCTAAACGCCATAGGAAGCGACGGTACCATAGGAAGTTCCTGTGTCCTTGACAACGGATCGCCACTAGATGCTTATATATACCTCGGCACAGATTATTTCGGAAACACACCCACAGATTTCTTTGAAAAAATTGATAAGGGGGTTTACAAGGTAAAGAATTGTGATATATCAAAAATGGATTATGTATATTACCAATATAATGAAGCATAATTAAACAACAATGGGACATAATTATCTTCTTATGTCCCATTTTCTTGTTAAAACAGTTCGCATAAATACGAGGATACACGCAGATTTATCGCACTTTTGTGATAAATCGAGTGAAACATTCGAACATGACAAAAGAATTTTGTCGTTTGAATCCGTACGTTCCAAACAGAAAATTAAAACCGCCCAAATGGGCGGTGCTTTATTTAGTTTTAACAAATTCTGACTTTAATCTATTCATTGTAAGATTTTTGATTATTTTGTTGTCACGAATTACAACTGTATCGCCACGTTCAATATATGTAACAACATTATATCCGTCTGTGTATGGTGACAGTGCATATTTTATACAATATTCGCGCCCTATTTTATTGACTGCATACAAATACTTATGCGGACGACGATCTGGCTGTGCAAACACACCAATTATACGAACGGTATCATTTATTCCCACATCTGTTCTGACACCATTAATTTTTACATTTGCTAATTTTTTACCAAAATCCCCATAAACAGTTGTCATAGTAACACGTTCTGTTTTTGTTGGTTTTACAGTATTTTCAACCAAATTATTCAAAACAACGCTTTCAGAATTATTTTCTGAATGTGTTTTTGTACCACACGCATTCATAACCAATGCAGACACCAAAACAAACATCTGTTGATTTAACTTCATAACATCAGTCCTTTTTCTTCTATCTTAAAAAATTTTTTCCCATTGTCAATAAGTTCACATGACACAAACACATTGACTTTATAAGAGCGCTTTCCTAGACTATAACCACCTTTAGAAGGGCGATAGCTATGAACAACGAAATTTTATGTAACAGAACCAAGACCCTTAACATAAATGTTTCCGCGGATATGGCACACGACATTTTTCCCTGTTGCAACAAATAAAAACACCCCACGGTTCAAACATCTGGCAACGCGAATTTGATAAGTTTAGTGCAGAATTCACAATGCATCAAAAGTTTTAAACATAAAAACCGCCAGATACAGCGGTTTTGGATTTATAGCTTTGACTCAATTTCATTTATTTTATTTAAGGCATTTTGCAACTCTTGCGTTAACCTTATAACCACATTAGCATCAGTATTTCCAAGCGTAATTTTCGTCACACTATCCAATGCAGATTGTAAATTTGATACTAATACCCCAACTCCATTAATTTCATAAGGCTTTGATTGTTTTACAGAAAAATAAACCTTTTTTCCATTTGTGTCGTATTTATAACAATCTTTTGGACTTTTGGCGCCAACATCTGATGCAGGATGCGAAACAGGACAAGTATATATTCCTGCGTTGCCATAATCATACAAAGCTTTAATAGAGCTTGGCATTGTTATTAAATCATTACCAATAAAACCGTACCTACCTGTTTTTCCCTCATATACACCTGAGAACTCATCAAAATAATATGTTGCATTATTCAGCTTACGAGAACATGCGATTGTTCCTGTATACATTCCATCTTCATTTCTTCCAAAAGCCAAACTTATGTCCTCATCACCACAAGGTATACGATACGAAGATGAGTAACCACAAATATTCTTTGTCTGCCAGCCCTTTGGCATTTTTCCATCATTCACACAAAAACACCCCGGCACACATCTTTTTTCTTCTTCTGCCGTTGCCACAAAACAATCTTTTACAGATTTTGCACCCGCATTTGAAGTTTGCCCCTCAGGACACAAATACACACCTTTAGAATTTAATTCCGTTGTAATTTTACTCCATCTGTTTTTACACCCTTTTTCGACATCACCAACACCCCATGTAAAATTACCGCCACCAGTACAAAAACATCCCGCTGGGCATTCATGTGTTGTCAAAGCGTTACAATACAAACCTGCTACGGCTTTTTTCTTTTGACTATTACAATAAGCCGCATTTGCACCACTGATATTTATGATAAATATCAATATACTGAAAAAAACAAACAATTTATTACCAAAGATTGTCATAAACATACTCTTTTCATTATAACACAAATTATTCGCATTAAATATGCAAATTCAACTTAATGAATTATCGCACTTTTATTTTTTATTGTTTTTACTTGCAACTTCTTATTGACAGCCGTTGACTTTCTTATTGCTCCCTCTACAATCTTCTTTTTGATTTCTTTTGTATTATCAAATTTATTTGTATTAACATTGTCTGTTTGATTATTATCTTTTGTTAAACGTTGCAAATCCTTGGCTATTTGTGTTGCTTTGTTTAATAAGTTTTGTAAATTTGCAGCCAATACCTTTACATCACTACTTGCAGTTGTGGTAAAATAAACTTTATTCCCATTGGCATCGTGTGTATAACACTCATATGGTGTCTTGGCACCCGCTGCTGATGAAGGGTGCGTACTTGGGCATTGAAAAAAACCCACTCCTCCAAACGTACCTCCAGCAATATCAGTAGTTGGCATAACAATCAAATCCTCGCCTATGAAACCATACATGCCTGTTGTACCAGTATACAATTCAGAAAATTCATCAAAATAATATGTCACATTTGATACAACATCACGCGAACAAGACAACGTTAACATATCACCAATACCACCAACGAAATCAATTTTTGTATTAGCATCATCACACGAAACCCGATGTGATGTACCATACCCACAGATATTTTCCATACTATACCCATCAGGAATCATACCGTCAAAAACACAAAAACAACCAGGAGCACACTTTTTTTTAGCCTCTTCGGCATACGCACCCACGTTGCATGACAACAACATCAATTGAACAATTCCAAAACACAGAAAGAATTTTGCACAAAATCTCATCCAACACACCTTTATAACGATAGGTAAATATGTATATCAAATTCTCAAAATATTGTCAACGCCAAACCAATTATTCACGCAAACTTCGTTTTCGTATAGAAGATAAATGTGCTTAGCGTTCTGACGCACCTGCTAATTAAATAATAAATAAAAAAGACCATCTTGTGATGGTCTTTTTTATTAAATCTGGTCGGGGCGACAATGAGTAAATTTGCCAAGTGTCAAACGTAGGCAAATTGTCACGAATGCCACGCAGATTTATCACACCTTGTGATAAATCGAGTGAAACGTTCGAACCCGACAAAAGAATTTTGTCGTTTGAATC
>JAZOTB010000050.1:0-39735 GCA_045657405.1 Candidatus Enterousia sp. | reverse complement strand
CTGCATTATCGCACCACGTAAATTAACAACTGATGACTTGCATTTTTCTATCTGGCTTTGCAAATCTGAATCAACACGATTTGTACCAGCAATCGCAGCGCCAGCAATATTTGTCGCAGTGTTCCCAGCCAACAGACCTGTACGCCAATTACCTAAAGTCTTGGATTTTTTAGTTAATTCGTCTATGTGATCTTGGGCAGTTGTTAAATCTTGAATTGCAGTACTATAAGCATTATTAAATTCTGCAAAAAAGTTCTTCCTTTGTTCTGCTGTTGGTGTTTCCCCTTGGTATTGAGCAGATATTTCTTGCATTTTTTGTAATAAGGCTTCTAATTTGTCAATCTCTTTATCCTTGGCTGCCTTTACAAAACCAGTTGCAGCGGCACCAACACCAGCAGCCGTACCAACAGATGTTACAGCAGTATTTATACCCGCTAATACTTTTAGTTCATGCAAATTGTCATCAATACCAACGCACGCAGTGTATGTTGCACGCAATGCATTGTCTAAATCATCAGCATATGTTGCGTGTGTCAAAGAAAACAAAAACGCGCCAAAAAAAATAAAACGCAAAAAACACATTTATATTTTCCCCTCTGCTTATACAAAGTATAGAAAATTATATAAATTCAACGCAAGCAATTAAACTTCAAAATTATAGTTTTTTACAGAACGAACAATAGCATTAACAATCTTGTCTTGGTGGGCAGATGTTTTTAATAATTTTTCTTCGGACGAATTAGACAAGTGCCCTATTTCCAACAATGCGCCAGGCACAGTGGAACGCAACACTGCAAACGGAGCATGACGAACATCAGGTCCAGGCTGTTGTGTAATAGATGCCTTTTTGAAAGATTTTGCGCAGCCAGTCGCGTATTCTTCACTCATTTCTGCGACAGCATGCTGTTGCAAAGAAGATAATGCAATACGGATATTTTCTTCAAATTGCGTAAAACCATCTACACCAATTTTATCTGCAGCATTTTCAGCATCAGCCAGTTTTTTTGCCTCTTCATCAGATGCCTTTTCAGACAGTGTATAAATTGAAAATCCTTTCATATCACGTTTTGGATTTGCGTTTGCATGTAATGATATAAATAAATCAGCCTTTTTCTTTTCTGCAATTGATGCACGTTCCGCCAGTTTCAAATATGTATCATCGCTGCGTGTCATATATGTTTTGAAGCCATTTGCATCTAATTTTGCTTTTAATTTTTTTGCAACAGATAAAACAATGTCTTTTTCACGCGTACCGCCACGACCAATACAGCCCGGATCCTTGCCACCATGACCTGCGTCTATTACAATGATGTATTTGCGCGCAGCCGTTATTGCAGTCGTCGTAGAAGCCGTTGTAGTTGTATATTCTGGTAAAGTTCCATATTCCGACACAGAACTTTTTTGGGCAGACGGTGTTCCTGCAACAAAATCCAATACCAAGCGATAATCACTGTCACCATTTGGTTCCAATATCATTATGTTATTTTTTGCAATTTCTGATATAGATTTGCGCAAATTAACAGTTAATTTCAAACTGTCACCAACCTGCGTTTGTGTAATTGACGAAACCAATGAATCAGATGCCAACTTTGGCTTTAATGCAGTATTTGCCGCAGTATTTGACAAAGTAACAATCAGTTGATTTGTTGGATATGACAAATTATACGAAGGTCTGGAAGCCGTCTCAACTACTAAACGCGTTTTATTGTTTGGTTGAACACCTGTACGCAAAGAACGTAAAGAATTACGCGCAGCAAATGCAACACGCGGCAACATTGCAGTTGCCATAATTGAAAAACATGTAATTTTTAATACGCTTCTTCTATCAAACTTCATAAGAAACATTATATCAAAAAAACAAATTATGTTCAAGAATATATCAGGAACAAAAACCCCCAACAAATGGGGATTTTTTAATTATTTGCTAACACAATTTGCAAAAGATTGTGCAACCAACGATTGTTCTTGGGCAGATAACTGTGTAACAGGTACAATATAACATCTGGCACTGTCACGTAAAATAAATACCTTTGTCCCACGGGTATATGCACGCTGCATATCATCCATTTGAGCACTAGAAAGAAATGCATTTTGTGTCGTAGAAGGATTACTTAGCCCTGCATTTATAACCTGATATGCATCGCCTGCACTAAAAACATCAGAATACGATGTTACTTCCATCCAAATTGATTGATTTTCATATGGATTTTCAACCCGTTTGTTGGTGCTTGGGAATGCAGTTCCAATCGCCAACGCGGCAATAGTCTGAATTGTAGTTGGATCATTGTTATCACCATGAGATACTGTGTTTAATTGCAAATTATCACCACAAGCCAAATTCATACGATTCGTATAACTTGCCAACACGGCATCAACAGCAGCCTGCCAATCCGCACCTTTGTTATTCATTTCTAGATTAACAATTTTTTCAGCCCATCCCCAAATGTTTGCGCCAACATTTCCAGCATTAGCGAAACGTGTTACCATTTCTGCACTGCCCCCAGGGACACCAGAACCACAATAATCTGTTAATTGCGTATTCAACATACTACTGGTTTCATTACCGTATGCTAACGCAACAGAATGACATGCCATTGCAGCCTCTAATTCTTGACGACGCTGCAAACATAAATCAGAATGAGATTTAGACAACTGTTCCGCCATATTTGCCATTGATAAATAAGACATTAATTCTTGTTGAACATAAGATGGACATAAACGAGCAGCAGTATTCATTCCGCCCATACCATTACGAGTATTTGCACCATATTGAGGTAATAAAATTTCTGTATCACGCTGCAAACATAACAATGCATAATTGTATAATTCGCTTTCTGTTGCGTATTTGCATTTAGAGGTTGTTTGACCAGGTACAACTGTTACGTCACCACAATATTCAGACAAACACGCAAATATCTTTTCGCGACATGCAGTATCAACGTCTGGCTGAGTTACCATATAATAAGTATTTCGTTGATTTGTTTTATAGGCATTTGCCAATCCAGCATTACCGCGCAACCCATTGTTCGCAGTCGGTGTTTGGATTATCATACCACGCGCAGAATCACTAGCAGAAGCAACAGTGCCAGCAGACACTGCAAACGCAGAATTCCCAGCAAAATACGCACTTATCAAACCAAAAATACACAGAATTTTCTTCATCTAAATCCCTCTCGTTAAAGTGATTTTATCATATTCGCACAAAAAAGGCAAACATTCATTTGATTTAGAAAAATAAATTGTTACAATAAAACACATGGTTATAACAAACGAAATTTTACAGCAAATTTCCGACGACATATCTGCCGTCAGGGGGTTTCTTTGACCCAGAAAACCTAAAATCACAAATTTCTGAACTGGACAATCAAGTAAACGCACCAAATTTATGGGACAACCCTGATGTCGCACGTGGTATTTTACAGAAAAAATCCGCATTAGAAAAAACATTAAACGAATTACTGACACTGGAATCAGAATTCAAGAACCTGTCCGAATTATTTGAAATTGCACCTGAAGATTTGGAAGTTGCAACAGCTATTGAAATTTTAGCACAAAATGCACATAGGGCGAAATTTATAACCCTGTTCCGTGAACCAGCAGACAATAACGGTGCTTTTTTGTTTATCCAAGCTGGTGCAGGCGGAACAGAAGCACAAGATTGGGCACAAATGCTGTCTCGTATGTATTTACGATGGGCAGAAAGACATGGTTTTTCTGTTGAAGTAATTGAAGAACACGAAGGGGATACAGCTGGAATTAAAAATATCACATACCGCATATCTGGCGAACGTGTGTATGGTTGGTTAAAAAATGAAATTGGTGTCCATCGTTTGGTTCGCATATCACCATTTAATGCCAATGGGAAACGTCAGACCAGCTTTGCGTCTGTTGATGTATGGCCTGATATTGATGATACAATTGAAATAGAAATAAACGATAAAGATTTAAGAATTGATACATATCGTGCATCTGGCGCCGGTGGTCAGCATGTTAACAAAACAGACAGCGCAGTACGAATAACACATATTCCTACGAATATTGTTGTTACGTGCCAAAATGAACGCAGTCAAATTCAAAATCGTGAAATGGCAATGAAGATGTTACGCAGCAAACTGTATGAACTAGAAATACAGAAACGCGCTGAAGCAGAAGATGCAGCCAAAGCCGCACAGAAAAAAATTGAATGGGGCAGCCAAATTAGAAACTATGTCCTGTACCCATACCAATTGGTCAAAGATGTTCGTACCAATGTTGAAAAAACAGACTCTAATGCTGTCTTGGATGGCGATTTAGATGACTTTATGTTGGCCTCTTTACAACAAAATTAATTTTATAACTTGATTTTACAAAAAATTGACATAAAATATTTCTGACAATAAAGAGATATTTAATGAATACTAGCACATCAAATACACAAAAAGACATTGTTATCGCAATGTACCCTGAAGCAACAGAGATTTATACCCCTGTTATTACGGGCGCACAACGAAATGTATTAATAGCAAAAACAAATGACGGCGAAATGGTATTCAAATTTGGCAACAAGGATCTAGTAGAAAAAAATGCCGCTGTCAGCAAACTATACAACATTCGTGGAATTCATGTACCCCTTGTTACAGCACATAATATAAACGGTGTAAGTTTTGAATTGTACAAAAAAGTCCCAGGACAAACCCTGTATGAAGCAATCCAAAAAGGTATGTCAAAAGAGCAAATAAAACATGTTTACAATGATGTTTTAACTGAATTTGAAAAGATGTCTTTTATTCACCCTGCATATGTTAACCAACACTTGAAGCGAAATGTACACGATATTGCATACACAAATATATCTGTTGTAAACAATTCTACGTTGGCAAAACTATTTATGGGATTGGTGTATATCGTAAATATAGGACCAACAGAAAACAAAAGAATCTTTCATTCCGATATTACCCCAAAAAACATTATCGTTTCTGACAAAGGCGATTTTCTAAGCTTTGTTGACATGGATAACGTATGTATATGCAATAAAAACTATGCGTTTAGCATTATGGCAGCAAAATACAAAGAACTGGGGTTTGAAGTTGAAGAACTGATTGATAATTATCGTAAAATTTCTCAACAGAATTTACCTGCAAATAACATCATTACACGCACAGCAGCATCTTATTTTGGAAGACGCTTGTTATGGTTACATTCTCAAAGAAAACAAAAATAACATATATGCAAATACACAAAGATTGTTTTTATACAGAAATTATCAAGCGTTGTTTTCCAGATGCTAATAATTTGCATAAACCAAAAATCACTGGTTGGGTTTCGCCCGCGGTATTTATTATTAATACAAACAACCAAATAAGAGTTTGTAAATTTAATAACAAAGCCATTGTCTTGCACAATAAGTACATTTGCGATTTATTAATTTCACACGATATTCAAATACCAAAAACAACTGTGCACAACATTGGTGATACATGGTTTGAATCTTATGAATTTATACCAGAAAGGACCTTACAAGAACTAATAGACAACGGGCTATCACAGGAACATATTTTTACAGCATATAAAAGCGTATTAAATATACAACACAAAATATCACAAATAAAAATTCCAAAATCAACAATACCATGTTGTCCACGATATATTGATATAATAAAACATTACGCAAAAATGTCTTTCACTACCAGATTTTTTTATTCTTTGTCAACGATAGGCAAACAATTTTTAATGCATAATGATATATACCCCAGAAATATTTTATATTCACCAGAAAAACAGCAAGCATATTTAATTGATATTGACTCAATTTCGTTTAGTAATTTTTATATAAATTCATTAAAGTTATTTCATAACTATCCATTAGATAATTACGAAGATTTAGCAACAGAAATTCAAAAAATAAATGGCAGAAAAATAAACGTTTCGCTGATTAACAAAATCAACAAAACAATAACTGATGCAAACATACTAAAATGTAAAATTTATAACCTTGTTATACGGCAAAAATAGCCACCCTGACCTATCTTGCATTTTTTTACAAATATATTATAATTAAATACAATATGTGCCCATAGCAGAACTGGATAATGCGTCACCCTCCGAAGGTGAAGATTGTGGGTTCGAATCCCGCTGGGCACGCCATTCTTCATGAATCCCCGCATTTATATCAAAAACTGCGAAAATTGGCGACAATGCCAATATGCGTATCGCATGGCAGATAACAAATGCTTTCATCGCTTAACACAATTGGGAACCTTCCCCAATTGTGTTAAAATTTAAAATGAAAAAGATGCCACCAAAACGTATGCTTATGTTTTCTGCATCTCAACATACTTATAGGCAAAAATCCAAACAAATAAAATTTCACTTTTTGTTCATTTTTATTTACTATTCTAAAAACAGTTACGTTAAACAAACGAAAAACCATCTCGCGTACAGAATAGCCTATATCTAACAACCTATTGACTGTATCTTTATGCATAACTGAAATCAACAAAGACCAATAAGGCGCTTCGTTTGTAATATCTACACAATCAAACTTTTGTAAAAACGCCCTCATCTCTGCCACATATAATTTGCGCTGTTTTTTTGAAATTTTCTCTGACCATGCTAATAAATTTTTTATTGCAAAGAAATAAAGCTGATTTTTAAAATATGATATATTCTGAATTTTAGAGCGTTCTAAATCATCTAGCAGTGTATTATAGTTATCCAATACATCCCATGTATTGCGCAATTGTTTTGTTGGATCTCTCATAATTGATGTCTGTCTCTGTCTGTAATACAGCATTGCAAATGGACAACAAACAATTTTTTTGGCCACAGCTATAGCCATAAAATTAAAAGGAAAATCCTCAACCATTTTTTTATCATAAAACTGTAAGTTATTCTTATCTATTAAATCTCGTTTATATATTTTATTCCATACAGCACATGATTGCAGTATAAATTTTTTATCTTTGCAGTCCGATATAATTTTTTTATTGTCTGCAAAAGAGTGCCATGAAACAAAGTCAAAATTCATCTGTCTATCATTATGATAGTAAAGCACATTTCCAACTGCTATATCCGCATCATGCTTTTTTGCTTCATTATACAATATCTCATAAAAATCTGAAGCAACCCAATCATCCGAATCTAAAAAAGTAATATACTCACCAGTCGCATATTTCATACCAATATTTCTGGCTATTGACAATCCAGAATTTGTTTGCTCTACTATAATAATACGTTTATCGTGTTTATAAAACCGCTTCAGAATTTTCCCAGATTTATCTGTAGAACCATCGTTTATACATATAATTTCTAGTTCTTTTAGGCTCTGGTGACAAAGACTGTTTAAACAGTCTTCCAAATAGTTTTCAACATTATAAACAGGAACTATTATAGATAATTTAGTCATGATTTTATCTCCCGTGGTTTACCGATACATATTTGATAAAAAATTGTACGTGTAAATCTAATTACAAAATTTAAATATCTGTATTTCAAGTGCGGACAAATAAGTATACGCAATTGTTTAATTCCACGCATACGAAGTTTTACTGGGGAAGAGATACAGATCATCAGTGTTTGTAATGGAGTTTTCCATTTTGCACTTTTTACAACTCTTATCGCCCACTTTGGATGCAAAACAGCATATTTAAATGGAATTCTTACACTAAATAGCGGCTGATAATCACTATGCGCACTATCATATGCATGTTTTATATTGGCCATATTTTTATGGTCTGATTTAGTTGGATTATCGCACAAACAATTTACCCATCTTACCAATGTAGTGCCATCAAGATAAATATTAGCGCCACCGAATAATTTTTTTATATCATTCGCAAAATCAACAGCACCATCAGAAACATACGGATATATTTTACAACGAAATTTTTCGGCTTCTGTCGGTTTTGCATCATACACAGGTTTACCATTTGCACCAAGTTTCTTTATCGGATATTCTGGTGCAGTCATTAAAAATTCCATAAAATTCCAGTTTTTTGTAAACACATATTTATGTTCTTGATTGTTTTTTATAAACATACTGTGTTTATATACCCCTTCGTACGCATGATCTAATACCGACCAATAAAAAGCAGGGGCAATTTTTCCAATTATATTTTGAATCAGTTTTTGACTTGAAAATCGTGCTGTAATTGTATCAACCACACCTATTTCATCACTCTTGTCAAGATTCTTTAATAAATATGATTTATAATCTTTGCGTTCCTTATCGGCCAATTTTATAAAAACTGATTTATTACGTTGAATAAAATCATGATAATCATACCATGTCTCTAACTTATTTTTAGCGGCTAGTTTTGCTAGTTCTTTATTTGTATTTTTAAAATAATTAACGATTGCACTCGACTGATTTATATCATATTTACAGTAATCTAAACGACAAATTAAATTCAAAAATCTGGGTGCATATACATATGAATTATTAATATTTTTATTAAATGTATTGAAAACACGCTGTAAACTATAGCCATCACGAGCCACAAACATTAAATGATTTATATTTTGTGCTTGTGCCTCGCACTCAATCCAACGTGCGTAACCATATATGACGGGGCCACCATATTCATATCCTAGATTTTTCCAATAATTTTTGACTGTATCATCCCCTATTTGACTTTGTAAATCACGGATAGCCGCAATCGACACCAATATACTTGCGCCAATATTATTTGATTCCCCACGATAAAATCTAGATATTCTGATATTGTTTCTTAAAAATGTATTCACTAAATGCGGATACAGATAGGCATGTAAACCATGGTCTTGCGGATGCACATAATCAGAATGTTTATTATCGCCAATATGCAAAATTTTATTTGGCACAACATCCATATCATGAATTATGATATCAAACAACCCACCATTAGCCTTACTTTGATTAACATCACCAGAAACATACAGTTTATCATAATCTCCAAAACCATTTTTCTTTAAAACATCTGCTATAAAATTAGTGGGCAAATACATGTCTGATGCAACCACAATTTTTTTATTATTCTGTTTCGCATATTCCCAATATTTTTTCATTTCTAGATTTGGACACAAGACCATTCGTTCCCAATCCATTTCTTTTTGTTTATACTGTTTGAAATTTTCATCAATTTCTTCATAGATCTGATCCAAAGTAACATCAATTTGTTCAGAATGTTTTTGTCTTGCAACACGCTCTGCATTCACGCGAGATTCCATAAATTGTGAAATACCATAATGATGTTCCATGTGTAAGAACAAATCAATTGGACGAACATATGGTCTAAATAATAATGTATCAAATATATCAAAAGATACAACATCAACCTTATCTATCTGCTTGATAATAGTTTTTACTCTTTGTGAATAATGTTCGTTCTTTATTTTTTTTGTCTTTTTTTTAAGTAATTTTTGTTTAAGGACTGATCGCAATGGTCGGCGTACCGATGGAAATGGGATTAAAGAACAAAAAATATTAATCAAAGTTTTCATTATATTAACCTTTTGTTTATAGAGAGATTTTAAAGACAGGTATTCGATCAAAAATACATAACTTGTATTCAGAATATTTATTCTTTTTGTATATCGTTATTATTGGACAACCAAATAAACTAAGTCTAAAGTACTTTTTATACATAGGCTCTTTTGAAGGAAGAACTTGCTTGCTGATAACATTTAGCCTTAATGCGTTTTTATATAAAATATCCATAAATGATATATCATCCATATACGGATACAAATAATAAATTTCTTCAATATTCATCAATGCTAATTTTTTTATAAACGGAACCCCCATGTTTAGTACCCGCAACGGTTCTTTATACACAATATCAACACCAAAATTATTGTGTATAATCGTGTGCATACTATATCCCATACGCAACAATAACTGAGATAACCCAACCTCATACTTCATAATAATATCCCATTTACATTGCTGTCTGGATACATTAGAAATAAATTCATTAAATAATTCATTCGTGAAAATAGACTTTGACAATCCCATAAACCATGACTGAATATGAGAAGGAATATTCTTATTGTGATTTTCAGTCATACCAACAAAATCTGCACCCTTGTTTTCAAGACTATTTAATAATGGCTGTAAAGAATGCAACGGACCATAAACCGAGTCATTTACCAAATATATCCAATCATAATTCTTTAATTTCTTATTATCACGTGCCCATATATACCCCCGCTTATATGAGCCAAAATCATATTCGCCATGACTGGTGGCACAAACATATAAAACATTGGGAATTTTAGACAATTTCTTTAGTTCAGTTTCAGAGACATCATTATCCATTACAAATACAATATCGCCCAATTCAGATAAGTGCCGTAAGTAATACAATAAACTATCGTCTATTATTTTATCTTTATCATACGATGCAAACAAAAACAATCGTTTCATATTCGTTTTCCCTAATGTTTTGGTGGGCGTTCAAACAATTGGTGATTAATAAAATCCAACTCTGGCGGTCTTACGATACGCCACACCCACCCATTCGTGTTTTAAGAACCAAGAAAGATAAAGAAAAAACCACCAAAAACCTTGGTGGTCGGGAAGTTAAGACAATCATATACGCAAAATGATCCCACTGGCTTTCGGTTTACGCCTGTTGTATGACCAGCGGCTTCCCGACACAAATCGAGAAACAAAAAGGCGCAATCGCGCCGCACTATATTTGCGGATTACGACGCAATGCGCCGTGCGTACAAAGGATGTCTTACGTCCCCGAACTCTATCCCTAGGGTTCTAATAAAAGCATATATTATATCAGTATATTTTTCAAGGCAAAATTTCTTGATTAAAATATACAAAACACATAAACTATGAATAAAAGGATATAATTTGAATAAAATTACTGCTTTCTTGTTATCTGCAATCTTGCTGACTGGATGTAACAGTGTATATATAAAACCAAACACACTAGATACATCACAAGTTATTTATGCAGATCGTGGTGGCTATACTATGCGACGTTCCATAAAAGAAGCCATGGAAAAACGTGGTTATAAAATTGTAGTAGGAACCGCAAAATCCAGTAGAAGCATAACCGATGATGCCACAAGTGTTGAAATGGACAGCAATTCTATCCCAAAAAATGTTAAATATGTTGTAAAAACAAGAGAACGAGAAGATTTATTTCGTCCAATTTGGTGTGCGTTTAATGGATTCTGGTGGTGGAATTTTAGTGTATCAATCGCAGATCAAACAACTGGCTTAGAACTATTAAGTTGGCGCGGCCGGGGCTGCATAAATAGTTCTATCAGAAAATTAGATAAAATACTTGATAAACTAGAAAAGACAGATAATTAAAAATCCCCCAAATGGGGGATTTTTTAATCCAAGATAGAATATTCGCAAAAGCCTTCGTTTGTATCACAACGTGCTGTTGTGCCTTCGCTGATGAAATATCCTTGGTCGTGCAGACATGCAGGACATACGCTTGGCGCCTCGGTCCCAATATGCCACATACCACAATTTGTGCAACGCCACATAACTATTTTGTCTTGTTTGAACAATGTGCCGTCTTCAATTGCTTCGGCCAGAGCACGAAAACGTGATTCATGATAGCGTTCTGCCAAACCAATATTTTTCAAAATTTCTGCAATTGCAGGGAAACCTTCTTGGGCAGCAATTTGTGCAAACTTTGGATACATTTCTGTATTTTCTTCGTGTTCACCATACGCAGCTGCCTGTAAATTTTCCAATGTTGTACCAATTTTTCCAGCAGGAAATGATGCTGTGATTTCCAAATCACCACCTTCTAAAAATTTAAACAAGCGGGATGCATGCTCTTTTTCTTGATCCGCTGTTTCTAGGAAAATTTTTGAAATTGCTTGAAATCCTTCTTTCTTGGCTGCAGAAGCATACATTGTATAACGATTGCGAGCCTGAGATTCACCAGCAAATGCAATTAACAGATTTTTTTCTGTCTGTGTACCTTTTAATGATACCATGGCTTGTTTTCTCCTTTATGGTTAATGTTTCTGAACAAAATTCTATCAGAGAAAACCTAAAATTGCAAAATTATTTTAGACCCAAGAACATTTTTTCAATTGCAATAATCAATTCCGAAATCCCGATACGTCCAGCAGCACTGATTGTAATGATTTCAGGTTTTTTCTTGCGACCAAAAGACTTCTTGAATAAAGTCATTTTTTCAGCAAGTTCATCAGAATCAATCGCATCTATTTTATTGATAATAACCATTTCCGGCTTACCCGCTAAATCACCACCATAAGAATCAATTTCATGACGAATAGCACGATAACGCGCAACCCAATCGGATTCAGTTCCATCAATTACATGTAAAATCATCTTGGTACGTTCTGCGTGTCCCAAGAACTGATCACCCAGCCCAACGCCTGTGTGCGCACCTTCTATTAATCCAGGCAAGTCAACCAATACAAATTCACGATCATGAGAATACATAACACCTAATTGTGGATTTAATGTTGTAAATGGATAGTTTGCAATCTTTGGACGTGCAGATGTTACAGCAGATAACAACGTAGATTTACCAGCATTTGGAAACCCAACCAGACCGATATCAGCAATCAACTTAAGACGCAAAACAACTGTTCTTTCTTCGCCTGGCAATCCATCATTCGCCTGTTTTGGCGCACGATTTGTTGGGCTTTTGAAATGAAGATTGCCCCAACCGCCATTTCCACCACGCGCAGCACGATATTCCATACCATCTACATTTAAGTCTGCATATTCTATTTCTTCATTTTCAGATAAAATAACTGTACCAGTTGGCACAGGCAAAACCAGTGTTTCCCCAGATGCGCCGGTACGCATCTTGCCCATACCGTTTTGTCCGCGTTGTGCCATAAATTTGGTCTTGTAACGATAATCAATCAGTGTATTAACATTTGGCACTGCAACAAACACAACATCACCGCCACGTCCCCCATCACCACCATTTGGTCCACCAAATTCAATATATTTTTCGCGTCTAAAACTGGCGGAACCATTACCACCATCACCAGCTTTGACATAAATTTTTGCTTTATCTAAAAATTTCATTTTTTGCCTCTTATTTTTAATTATAACTTAAAAACTTGCAATTTCCAGTCCAAAAGAGTATAATTTGAGTGCTGGTTTTCCAGTGATGATTCTGAAGCCGTTGTGCAATAGTCATTTTGGACTGGGGGGCGGTACCCCACAGCTCCACCATTACTTAATAAGATTTTTGTCTTATTTAGTTATGCCCCTGACATAGTTTCGACAAATGATGAAAGACAAATTGGTTGAATCCGACATGGTGTCGTTAAAAGCCAACTAAAAACTGAATGGCGATACAATCGCTGCTAACGATAACGTTAGCCTTGCAATGGCTGCCTAAGATGGCGTTTGAACATGGTTGGCAATTGTTGACCTTGTTCGTTTAAGTTATTGCGGGGTCGGTCGGGTACCTGGCACCAGAAACCCGACAAACATATTTATAAGGAAAATATATAACCGTAGGAAAGAGAAAATGTTTGGAAAAGTTAAAAAAGTATTCTTTACAGGCGTATTTGGAATCTTGTATGTTTCTTTTGTTGCTCAGTTGGTTTATGTATTAGGCTGGGTTTCTGGTGTTGAACAGAAAATGCTGGCAATGGCAGCTTTGACCTTGGAATGGTTAGTATTAATTGCTGCACGTTATTTATCAAAACGTTCTAGCAATACGGCACAACATAATAGTTTTCGTCGTCGTTAAATAAAAAACCGCCACATGGCGGTTTTTTTTAGATTATTTAATATTTTTATCTTGCAACGAAAATTATTTTATATATAATAATCAACCGTGGGTTAGTAGCTCAGTTGGTTAGAGCGGAGCGCTCATAACGCTTTGGTCGTGGGTTCAAGTCCTACCTAACCCACCAAAGATATTCGCACCAGTTGGTGCGTTTTTTTTATAAATAAAACCCCTTTGTCGGGGCTTTATTCTTGCCACTTAATATAACCTGGATTACATTTTTGAACACAACGCCCATTATCCCAATATTGTATACCTGTATCATCTGATCTGTCCGCACAGATTAAACGACATTCATTATTTTCCAAAATGTATTTTTCACCTTGATCATAACACAATTCAATTATACATTCTTCGGAATAACTTTTTACAACCAGTTCACCGCCAGCACCATACATATTATTGCAACGTCCACACTGTTCCCATCTCTCGTTAGTTAATGTGTGATCTGTTGTATAACCACGGTTACATTTTGTTGCAACACAATCGCCCCACTTGTGATATTTTTCATCATACACTTGTTCGCCTACCCCATTTGGTACCTCACAACTACGTTCATCCAATAGACATTCATTATTTTCAATATGATATCCATATTCACATTCTGTAATTATACATTCACCAAATGCGTTTGTATTGAAATCCCATGCACGCTGAGCAGAAACAGCCTTATCATCATCTGATATACAATCTGCAATATCGCCAAGACATTGGTCATCAATAGGATGATATCCATACGCACATGTTTTAACCAAACAGTTACCTGTTTCATGATACGTCAGGGCGTTTTCACGATCACATGCATGACATTTTCCAGATATCATTTCGTATTCAGACTTACATGACGTTTCAACACAGATATTATTTTCTATCTTGCATGGATTACCTGTCACGGATATGCCAAAATTGTACGTACATTGTTCGTCCCATTGTATTGTGTCTTGGTCAACGTATGCTGTACCATATTCAACAGACAAAGTATTGGCACATGTACAACTAATATTACCATATCCATATGCTGTTGAATTTTCTGGGCATTCATACAAACCAATATTTTCGCCATATCCCGTTTCAACAGATTCTATACCAGGACATACCATGCCCAATTCGCACAATTCGCAATCTTCTGTTGAGCCGTTCAAGTATTTACCAGCCACACATGTCTTTGTGCCACGCCTCCACTGTGCGTACAGAGGAATAATTGAATTGTTTTCTGTTGTCAGGTTCAATACAGATTGTGCATCGCTGTATGAATTACCTTTGCCATCAGCAGACGTGTTCCAACCTGTAAATACCCAACCCGTTAATTTATACTGATTTGCGTTCAGATTTCGTTCAGTATTATATACATGACGACTGGATTGCATTTCGCCAATAACATCTGTTACAGCAGAGTCAGGTACATTTGCATCATATGTAATGGTATAGAACGTAACGGAACATTCTGGATTATATTTACCAGCATTAACCAATGATGAATAACCTATTTTACATGCAGTATCATACGTACATTCATTATTAACAACTCCCGCAAACGAACAAGTTGTTCCAACACCTGCATTACATTCTTGACAAGGTTGCCATACTGCATAATACGTTGCATCACCTGTGGCAAAAATCTTGCCTGATGGGATAACTGTACCATTTTTTGTTCCAGACCATCCCATGAATATATGACCAGACTTAGTAATATTATATGTTGTTGCATCATATTCTGGCAATTCACAATCACCATAAAAACAATCTTTGCTGTCAAGACCACCTGTACCACCACTTTTATTCAATGTAATTTTATATATATCTTGGATACAAACTGGATTATAAATACCATTCCGTTCCAAGGTATATCCAGGGACACATGATGCACTATAATCAACCCCACCATTATCTAATACTGTTAATTTACATGAACCATTATCCGGCACGCGACATACTTCGGCCCACGCAACGTATACTGTTTGAGGTTGGTTTACTATACTATCAATACCAGTATTCGTTGGAATACCTGATTTCGTAAAGTATTGTATTCCTGTATTACCATTTTCACGCAACACAGCAACATTTGTTGAATAAATACCACGATATTCCATACCATCGCACGCAATCGTTTCTGTAAATTGCGTTAATGGTTGCTCACACTGTGAATCAATGAACCAACCTGGTTTATCTGTTTCTTTGTATATGACTTTGTCTGAAACACCATTGCATCCAGATTTAATAGTAATCGCATTACAATCTGCCTTCCAACGTGCATACAGTGTAACTGTTGCTCCATTTTCACTGGTTACATTCTCTGTAGATTGATTAGCAAATTTCAATTCTCCATTCTGTGTCACAGACCATCCATCAAATGTATAACCTGTTTTTGTAAATGCATTAGC
This sequence comes from Candidatus Enterousia sp., assembly GCA_045657405.1. Lineage (GTDB taxonomy): Bacteria > Pseudomonadota > Alphaproteobacteria > Rs-D84 > Rs-D84 > Enterousia. The sequence continues at coordinate 23,627 of JAZOTB010000050.1, read as the reverse complement.
AGGCAACGCAACATTATCATCATATGTACGGTCTTGATTACTCATCTTGCCACTGGTTTCATCATTTCCATCAAACGCAACTGTGTATGTGTTTGCAATCCACTGGGCATCCAAGTCCACAACTGCATTTAATTTTGATGTTAATCTCCAAACCTTTGCTTCATCGCCTAGTTTTTGGTTGCCTGCAGTTGTAAACCAACCATCAAATGTATAACCAGTTAACGAATATGCATTCTTGCTTAATGGAGAACCCTTATCATATGTATGTGAACTATTTACCATAGTACCGTTAACTTTTCCTTGGGTTCCTTTCGGTTTGTTCTGGTTATAACGTACATAATATGTGTTTGCAGTCCACAAAGCCTTAATAGCACCTGTAGTGCCACTATCTGTACCAAGTGTAGTGGATATACACTTTACTGTATCGCCAGCATTAACAACTGTACCATCGGCCAGTTGCCAACCATCAAATGTATAGCCTGTACGAGAAATATTTGGTGTTGTAAAGTTTTCATCATATGTACAAGAACCATTTGAAATTGAATCTGCATCATTTTCATCATAATCTATGATTATCTCGTTTGCAGTCCACTGGGCGTACAGGATTGTATCTTCCAATAATGTTGATATAGACGCTTTGTCTGCATATGTTGTACCTGTACCGTTCGCTGCTGTATTCCAATTCTTGAACGTATATCCGGTGCGGGTAAATGTGTTTGTTCTCAGATTCTGGGCAACATCATACGTAAATGTCTGAGTTGACATTTCGCCACTGCCACCATTCTTATTAAACGTTACGGTGCGTTCTACAGGTGTCCACTTAATATACATTGGTACACCACCATGCGGAACATTATACAAATTACTTGTAATTGGTTTCATATCAGAATCATAATAATAACTCTCTCCAGATTGATATGTGTTATAAATACCTGCAAAGGTATATCCTGTCTTGGTTGGCTTTGACAATGATATTGTTGGAACAACACTATCATATATTGCGTTTATGGTCGTAAATACTGCTTCTGAATTTTCTTCCATATAAATTTTTACGGTGTTTGTATTTGCAGTCCACTGGGCTGTTAATGTTTTATCGCCAACATAATTCCAACGATCTATTGTTTCTCCAGGAGTTAACACAGACGTTTCACCACTGACCACCCAGCCAGTCATTGTATAGCCAGTCTTTGTACACGGGGAACCATATTGATTCGCTTCATTATTCTGTACAACAAAAGACGAGTCATATGTAGCTTCTGTTTCTTGAACAAAACCGGCCTGTGAATTTGATGTGCCACCATCACCGCAAGAATATGTAATCTTGTATGTATTTGCAACACATGTATTTTCTGACAATGTATATCCAGTTGCACAACTTTCAATCGTACACGAATTTTCAACAGAATTAGTACCGGCGTTCCCTGTCCAAGTAGCACTTACCCAATCTGACACACCTGTTGTATTGGTACAACTTGTATCACAGCTTGACTTGGTTGTTCCACTTGTTGTTAATCCATCTTGACATGCAATACATGCAGATGCACCTGCCGCACTGTATGATCCCTTGGCACAATCACGACCATAAGCAACCCCCACCGATACTTTACCCGCAATAGAATACTTGCCTGCTACGCATGTTGTTGGTTCACTACTAATTACAACTTCAGACATTCCGGCACTTGGATCTGCTGCAATAATTTTATCTGCTTCGAACACTGTGGTCCATGTTGTTCCATCTGTTGATATAGATACTTTTACATCATGATGGATATACCCGTATGCCATTGCAAATTCAATAGATTTTACAACTTGGGAAGGTTGAGTACTTTGTCCTGAATCCCACATTAAATAACCATTCTCACCAACAACGATGCTTGATGCACTTGGCGTACCATCTGTTGCTGATTTTGCATCACCATATAATGTTCCATTTGTGGTTGCAACCTTGCGAACTAAAACATTAGATGTAACACGATACGCTGCAATTTCAGACACAGCGGTTGCCGGCTCAATATCATCATAACCTATCTTTTGTATACCACTGGACTCTATTTTATAATATCTTGCCCTTCCTGTTTGGCTAACAACACACTGACCTGCTTTTATATCTCTGATACAATTGGCAGCAGTCGCATGATAGTTTCTTGATGTTGTGCCGGCAGGATAAATATTATATCCCTTCATACAATAATTAACTGCGGACACATCACCATATTTTACTTCATCATTTCCTTGTTTATACCAATCACCTGCCGGAGTTGTGCATTGTTCACCTGGATTTGCAACACGCAAACCTGTAGGACACTGGATTGTACATTGTGATTGTGACGACTTTCCTGTATCTGTATTAAATGTATATCCACTTGGACATGAATTTAAGCCATGAACACCCCCATCATATAATTGGTCTGTTACACCAGGGCACCACGAATCCCCATCACACAAAACACATTCTGTACCATCCAAATAATAACCAGAGTCACATGAATACGTATTCGGTGTACATGGATCGCCAGATACCCCCCAAACATCATCATTCGCAAAATTATAATACCCTGTGTGACATATATATTTGGAATCCCATTCATTTATCATTTCCCAACTACAATCACCAGTTATGTTAAGATTTTTATCAACGCACTGAATTTCATAGTCATTTGTTTCGTAAAAACCATCAAAATCACTATGTTCTGTAACACCTTTGAACTTGTTATCCAGTTTTGTCACAGCTGTTTTACATTGATTATCAGAATATACGGTATTTGTCACATCACCAGTCAACATATACACATAATCTTCTGTATAACCATCATCACCATCTGCAATATATAACAAGATAGGATTACAATTTGCCGTACATACATCACCCGCCCACACTTCTTCACCATTACGCACATATCCAGCATTACATACATATTCAGCTGACCAGCCCGGCCAATCAGAAGAGACACTACAATTTCCAGTTAAATTACCTTTACTATCTGTACAATACTTAGATAATACACTATCATAATAACCGCCAAAACTACCATTATCATCAGACCCAACATTTGGAACTGTTGTTACATATTGCCCCGAACATGTATCATTCTGATACAACTTTGTCGGATCATCATATCTCATATAAAAATAATCATAATCAATCGATCCGTTATTAGAGTACTCTAACTCAACCTCATAACATTTAACAGTCCACTGGGCGTACAAAGTTGTATCTTCCAATAATGTTGATATAGACGCTTTGTCTGTATATGTTGTACCACTACCATCAGATTTTGTATTCCAATTCTTGAACGTATATCCCGTGCGGGTAAATGTATTTGCTGTCAGATTCTTGGCTGTACCATAGGTAAATGTCTGGGTGGACATGCTGCCACTGCCACCATTGGCATTAAATGTTACTGTGCGCTGTACAGGTGTCCAGTTCGCATACAGGGTCCAATCAGATGTTAGATATGTATTTGAACCCGTAATTTCACCTGATGCATTTATGGCGTTTCCCCCAACACCTGGCTTGTGGGTCAAAAATCCACCGAACACATATCCTGTATATGTTGGTATTTTCGTTAATTTCGTTATTTTTGTCTGTAAAGTACTGTCACTATACCATCCTGTACCAAACTTTAGATATAATGTTGTTGGGGATGCATCCGTTGTAGCCGCTGTTCCATTAGTGTCATTTGACGATGCATAATATTTGGAATCCAATGTAACCGTATATGTGTTCGCAGTCCATTGACCTGTTAGTGTTGCTGTACCACTATATACACCCAAATTATCATAGTTACATGTCACAGATGCGCCAGCTGTCAATGTCTTTTTACTGCTTTTCCAGCCACCGAATGTATATCCGGTCGAACTCATCCCAGATGCAACTGTAAATGAACTGCCATATGTACAACTGCTTGGCGCACCAGTTGGAACAGTCCCACGACCGCCATTAGCCCAACTTAATGTTATTGTATTACCTGTACAACTGGATGCACCGGCCGCACTGCTATAACCAGATGCACATGATGTACAAGATGCATTTGGTGCATCTGTCGTAGTTGTGTACGTGTTCGCACCACACGTCTTACAGGTTGTTTGACCCGTTGCATCTTGATATTTCCCATAGAAACAGTTGCTACATTTTGTATATGCACCACTAGTGGCTGTTACAGAGCCTGCATCACACGTTTTACATGTGCTTTGACCTGTTGTATCTTGATACTTACCGCTGTTACATGCGTTTTTGCCTTGGTCGCTGCTGGCGTTATAATTAAATGTTCCACCAGGACAATAATATCCAGCAGGACAAGTTGTACACGATGTTGTTCCACCCTTAGCCAAATATGTACCAGCAGAACATGTTTTAGATATTATTGTCCATTTTGCTGTAAACGTTTTATTCGCTGTGTATTGCCATTTGAACCCGGTGCCTGCTGCATGTGTTACTGTCGTTCCAGAATTATTAGGCGTTGTCCAACCCGCAAAATTATAACCTGTCTTGGTACATGTATTAGCACTTGGTGTAAAGGTACTATCATATGTTGCAGTTGCATTGCTTGGTGCTGTACCACTTGCGCCACTGCCACATGCATATGTTACTGTGTATGTATTTGCAGAACATGATTTTGTGCCACCCAATGTCACTGTTGATGATGCCGATGAATAACCTGTCGCACACGCAATTGGTGCACCTGATAATACTATCATTTCGCCAGTTGTCGCATTCTTAGGTGATGTTACATCACTTAAAAACACCGTTGTCCACGTTGAATTATCTGTTGATACTTCTATCTTAACATTACTGTATGTACGACCATCATTATACATCAACAATCTGATATAGCCCAAATTATACTGCGAACCCATATCCCAGGTTAAATACCCTGTTGTTTCTGCATATGTTGTTGTGTTGCCGTCTGTTGCATTTGATGCCGGATAACCCGTAACAGAACCTGTGCCACTTTTTCCAGACAACAAATTAGTCGGACTGCCATTCCATGGGTCGGTACCAGTCGCAAATGCTTGGATTTCTTTGACGTGTGTTTTACCCGCCTTGTTATTGCCACTTGTCGTTAATCTGACATAACGTGCAGGGATACTGGATGCCACAGACGCATTTGTAACAGTTTGTTTACAATCTGCCTTTTCATTATGATCTGCTGCTGTTGTACCACTGTTAGTATAACCAGCCATACAGTAATTTACTGCAGTTACATTACCATAATTTGCGACTGTAGCACCCGATGTGTACCATCCACCTGCTGGCGATGTGCATTTTGCATTTGCCGTTGCAACACGTGTACCCGCAGAACACTGAATCTGACATGACGTTTGTGCAGTTTTACCCGATGTTGTATTATATGTATATCCGTCTGGACATGCGGTACATGTCGCCTGACCACCCGCAGAATATGTCGCACCAGTACACTGTGTCTGACTGCATGCACCTGCCGCAGCCACATACCCTGCACTTGATTTTGTCTGCGATGCTGCACCGGCAGCCGAATAATAACCTGCATCCGTTTTTTTACACGCAGTTGACGCACTGGAACCAGTACTTGCGTTATATGTTCCGCATGCACATAGTGTACGACCACCAATACTATTATAATATACAGTAACATTACCAGGACAATAACCACCCTCATCACATGTTACCTGGGCACCCTTTTGGGCTTTGACATAACTGCCCGCAGACGTTGTTAAATAACAATCTGTCTGTGCGTCTGAACCGGCTGCACTACTAGAATATGGTGACGGACAAGATTTAATTCCCATATTCGTATCATATGTTTCATTTGTTGACGAGCACAATGGAACACCGGATGAATATCCCGGGCAATATGAACCTGCTGTACATTTCTTGGCAGTTCTGTACAATTTTTTGCGATTTGCATAGTTGCTGACACTGGTATCACAATACGTATCAGAATATTTAGCTGTCAAATAATAACCCGGCTTTAATGTTGTGTAATACTTACCACCACCATTGTCATAGCGACCACTGGTACTGCTGTAATGCACGCCTTCTAGGGTAAATGCACCTGCAGAATTAGAGAAGTAATATGAAGCCAAACAGTCTGAAATATCATCCTGACCTGTATACCACGCAGAAATATTACGTGATGTCAATGATGCTGTACCACCGTCATCATTATTTGGATATGACGCAGATTGCATTGCTGTACTATCACTTAATACAGGACACGCATTTAACCCCTGATTACTGCTGGCGTTATAATTAAATGTACCACCTGGACAATATGTACCAACGGTTGAACTATTGCTAGTTGTTGATTGTGGACACGTTGCACAATCCGATGTTGTTGTACCGCCCGCCTTCAGATATGTACCAGGATTACATTTTACTGATTTTATCGTCCATTGACCTGTTAGTGTGGCTGTACCACTATATACACCCAAATTATCATAGTTACATGTCACAGATGCGCCAGCTGTCAATGTCTTTTTACTGCTTTTCCAACCACCAAATGTATAGCCAGTCGCACTCATCCCAGATGCAACTGTAAATGAACTGCCATATGTACATGTCGCAGGTGTCGTAGGTGCTGTTCCATGACCACCATTCGCCCATTTTAAGGTTATTGTGTTTGCTACACATGTTGTGCCATCAGAACTCTTGGAATAGCCGGAATTACATGTTGCAACCCATGTGCCATATGTATAACTGCCACAGTTGCCTGAACCAGTACACGCAGATGATGCCGTTGAACCAGCAGCACTGGTCGTACGATAACATGTACGTGACTTGGTACGTGTACGTGTGCCACCTGTAATTGTTTCTGTATCACTGCCACTGTCTGTAAAGGATACGCCCGAACATGCAGCACATGTATTATTTGAAGTATTTGAATAAGTACCCGCTGCACACTGTTCAAAAACCACAGAAACAGATACAGTCCATGTTGCATTACCATACTTAAGAACATAATTATTTGCAACCCCAGAAAGATTATCACTTAGAACAAAATCATTTCCCATTACTTCGCCATCTAAATCATCACCTTCTAAAATAAATTCGATTATTTTATATCCCGGCTTTGATACGGCAGATGCAGTACATGAACTGGTTGAATTTGCACATCCTAAATAACACGCATCAGTACCAGAACAGGTCGTAGTTCCAAGATAATTTCCCTTGTCATAATCATAATATGTAAACGTTACCGTAGAACGAAACCATTGTGCATATAATGTAATATTTGATGTTAATTTGGTTATACTTGCCTTGTCTGCATATGCGGTGCCACTGCCGTCCGCTGCTGTGTTCCAACCGCCAAATGTATAGCCAGTACGGCTAAATGCGTTCGCTGTTAACGCCTTGGCCTTACCATATGTAAAGGTCTGTGTCGCCATTTCACCACTGCCACCATTGGCATTAAATGTTACTGTACGTTGTACCCCAGTACACGCACCAGCAATGGTTGTGCCACCACCAGTCCAATTTGTATTACAATTATATCTGGCAGACCAAGTAACATCACCCGTTACATTACAACTTGTAGATGTACTTAATGTGCCACTGGTATTAATACACTGTGTACCACCAGAAACACCACTGCTTACATTATACGTTCCTGCATAAGCAGCATTCGTCTTGGACGGCTTTGTAACGCTTGTTATAGCAGTTGAACACGTATTATTACTGTAATAAGTCGTACTGCCAGTTTTTTTATACACAGTTGTCGTGCCACCACTGCCACCATTTGTAGTATTGTTTAGCGTAATAACATTACATTGCGCAGAACAACTGAGGCTTATAGAAGTAACACCTGTCAATGACGTACTTATAGTACCTGATGTTCTGTCGGTTCCGCCACTAACACTATAACCTGTGTCACAAGTTATTCTCGCTTGAATTTTGTTATGAATAATTGTTAACACACTACATACACCATTGGTTGCAGTACATGTTGGTGCAACCCAAATGGCATAATAAGTGCCCGCTGCTTGATTTCCAATACTACCAGTAATGGCATCAGATGCAGATGCATTGGCCGATTTAGCCCAGCCATTGAAAATATAACCAGACTTAGTTAAAGTATTCGTTGTCCCCGAACTAGACCAATCGGGAAATTTACAAAAATCTTTGCCAGTAAGAGTACACGTTATAGTTCCAGCAGAAGTGCCACCTGTCCCGTTAACATAACCTGTACCACCGTTTTTATTCAAAGTAAATGTTTTGATTGGCTCTGACGTTCCGCCGGCACAGGTCCAACCACTGGGGCATGCAGTACATGCATTACCCGAAATGGGAGTACCTCTATATACACCGTTATACGTCATATAATAACCAGATTTACAACTGGTATATGTATAACTTGAACAAGTATAGCCAGCCCAGGCAGAATTGAGCGCAAAAAACACCATGCAGAACGCAAAAACTGCACAAAATCTATGCATGACATATCTGGCGAAGCCCAGCATTTACAACCTTTCCTACAATTTCCACCTTGATATATTGCAAGCAGTGTAGTAAATTTTCTTATACCTGACAAGCATATTTTTCTTGTTTTTGTGCGCTTTTTAGGAATATTTTTCCTTGACATAAAAAAGCCATAAATTCTGTTTTTTTTTAGCGCACATACAAATATTGTTATACATCAAAAATAAGAAAAAAAAGAACGATATTTTTTGTACATTTTAATAATTTCGTCAAAAAACTACCGTTTATCATATTTTTTTAATTTATATAAAAAATCCCGATATTTCGGGATTTTTCTTAACAACCCTTGAATCCGGTTGCAACAATAAACATTTCAACACTATCCTTACGCGATGAAGGTGGTTTTATATGGTGAACAGATTCAAAATTTTCTTTGATTTGTTTTAATAATTCGTTGGTCGTACCACCTGTAAATGATTTGCAAACAAACGTACCACCAACTTTTAATGCACGCAACGCAAAATCAAAGGCATATTCCAACAATACCATTTGGCGAATATGATCCGTTTTTTTATGCCCCACCGTATTCGGTGCCATATCAGACACAACCACATCAACAGTTCCATGACCATATTCATCTGGATTTAGACCTAACTTGTCATTTAGCCAATCTAGTGCCGCATCAGACGTAAAATCACCTTGATATGTTTCAACACCAACAATTGGTGATATTTCTAGCAAATCCATAGCAAAAATTCGTGTCTTTGGATACGTTCGCGCAATATACTGTGACCAAGATCCAGGTGCAGCGCCTAAATCCACTACAACTTGTCCATTACGTAAAAACTTGAACTTTTCGTTCATTTCAATCAGTTTATATGCAGCACGTGCACGATAGCCATCTTTCTGCGCACGCGCAACATAGGGATCTGCCGCCTGACGTTGCAACCATGCGACCGAAGATTTCTTTGCTGCAATTTTTTTATTAAGTATTTTCATCTAGCATTACAACCTGTGATTTCAAATTGTTTTTTATTCTTGCACAATCTTATAAACATACCTGGTCGCGGAGTTGCATTAAAAGATTTTTTTGAAACATTATACGCAACACATCCCAATTTGGTATGTACAGTATAAAACGTATCAGCATACACCTTACAATCGATAAACATTATCCTTGCAAACACTTTATAAGTCGTTCTTTTTTCAACTTTAAGTATACGATGCCGCTTGTTGCTTGTTTTCATACCTTATCACCTTGTCCTGGAAGCAACGATGCGCCAATATGCTTTTTTTGCATTTATAGGTGCCTGCTCTACATCCATATATTCCATAAACGCACCAACAGTTGGCACGCCAACAAAACGATGCGCAGGCAAACGAAACAGTTTATTCCCTTCGGTCTTTACAGTATAATACAAAACTGTCTTACCCACAGAATCATATGTTGATTGCTGTTCCGTATCAACACTAACTATGCGTTCCATCTTATTTCGCCCCCGGGAATCCACCCTGTTGCATTTTTTGCATAACCGCTTCCATGCCACCCATACGCTGAATCATAGCCATTTGTTGTTTCATTTTTGTATATTGTTTTATCATATGTTCTACATCACGTACAGTACAACCAGCAGTTTCAGCAATACGTGTTTTGGCATTTGCAAAAATCTTCTCTGGTTCTGCACGTTCTGCAGCAGTCATCGCTTCTAATATTTTAATCTGAGCATCAACACTGCCATCTTTGATTTTTTCCTTCATCGCAGCCACAGCCCCACTCATACCTGGAACCATTTTCAACAACCCACTAAAATTACTCATTTTTTTAATTTGCTTTAACTGTGCCAACATATCGTTCATATCAAACTGACCTGACATCATACGTTGTGCAGTTTCTTTCATCCCAGATGGCATTTTATCTGCACCTAATTCTTTTTCAGCAGCACGAACATCCGCGTCAGTTACATTTTCCATTACATCTTTGTTTTTCTTTTTTCCGAAACCAAACATTTACTACTCCTTTGTTTTACATTTAATCTTAGTATTTTTTATTGGTTTTTCCAAATACTTTTTTAAGTACCGTCCTGTTTTTGAGTTTTCTGATGCGGCAATATCTTCCGGTGTACCAGCAGCAATCAAGCACCCACCACCTGCACCACCAGCTGGTCCCAAATCAATAATCCAGTCCGCCGTTTTTATAACTTCTAAATTATGTTCAATAACAATTACTGTATTTCCCTGCTCTACTAATTCATGTAAAACAGACAACAACATCTTGATATCCTCAAAATGCAATCCAGTAGTTGGCTCATCCAAAATATAAATTGTTTCACCAGTACTACGCGTGGCAAGTTCTTTGGATAGTTTTATACGTTGTGCTTCACCACCGGATAAATCCAATGAACTTTGTCCTAACTTTATATAATCTAGACCAACCCTTTTTAACAACTCTAACTTTCTGGCAATTTTTGGGACATTTACAAAGAATCTGTACGCTTCTTCAACTGTCATATTTAATACATCTGCGATTGATTTTCCTTTGTATTTAACTGCCAGTGTTTCTTCATTATAACGCGAACCATGACAGCAATCACATTCTACATAAACATCTGCCAAAAAATTCATTTCTATTTTTATCTGTCCATCACCTTGACACGCCTCACACCGACCGCCTTTTACATTAAATGAAAAACGCCCCGACGAATACCCACGTGCCTTGGCTTCCGGCAAAGCAGCATAAAAATCACGAATATCACCAAAAACACCGGTATATGTTGCAGGATTACTGCGTGGACTGCGCCCAATTGGTGATTGATCAATATCAACAACCTTGTCAATATTTTCCATACCACGTATAATATCATGTTTGCCTGTTTCTAGTTTAGAATTATACAAAGCACGCATCAACGCAGGATACAATGTATTCAACAACAGTGTTGATTTTCCTGACCCAGACACGCCTGTCAACGCAATAAATTTACCCAACGGAAATTCTACCGTTATATTTTTAAGATTATTTTCACACGCGCCCTGAACTATGATAGACTTTCCATTTCCATTACGACGCTGTTTTGGAACTTCTATTTTCCGTTTACCTGCTAAATATTGACCTGTGATTGAATCTTTGTTTTTTATAACCTGTTCTGGTGTTCCGGCTGCAATAACATTACCACCATTTATACCTGCGCCACGACCAATATCAACCAAATAATCTGCTGTACGCATTGCATCTTCGTCATGCTCAACGACAATTACTGTATTATCTTTGTCGCGCAACATTTTCAATGTATCCAGTAATTTATCATTATCGCTTTGATGTAATCCAATAGAAGGTTCGTCTAATACATACAATACACCAGATAAACCACTACCGATTTGCGAAGCTAAACGAATTCGCTGTGCTTCACCACCAGATAAAGTTCCTGCCATACGCGCCAATGTTAAATACCCCAATCCAACATTTTGCAAGAAATACAATCTATCTGTAATTTCACGCAAAACCATACGCCCTATTTCATTTTCCTTTTGCGATAAATAATTTGGTAAATCTTGGAACCAGCGCAAACAATCATCAACGGACATATCACACACATCCATAATATCCGCACCATTTATACGCACACACAACGCATGAATATTAAGACGCTTACCATGGCACACAGGACAAGGCTTTTCAGACTGATACTTAGACAATTCTGCGCGCATGGCTTCTGATTCAGATTCACGCCAACGACGTTCTATATTTGGAATAACACCTTCATAAGGTTTTTCATAAACAAAACCGTTCCAATTAATTTTTATAGGCTCTTCACCACTGCCATACAAAACCAAATCTTTTTGTTCTTGTGTTAATGTATGCCATGGCTTAGACAAAGGTATCTTAAATTTTTTATGTAATGCATCTAATAAATTTTCAAACTGGCTAAGCATTCCTCCACGTGACCATGGCGCAATAGCGCCACCAAGTATGGTTTTTGTTGGGTCTGGCACAACCAAATCAGGCGACATATTTAACTGAACCCCCAAACCATCACAGTTCTGACAAGCGCCCATTGGAGCATTAAAAGAAAATAATCTTGGTTCTATTTTGGGCACAGTAAAACCACTTACTGGGCATGCATAAGTTTGAGAATATAAAATATCCTCACCCGTATCTAGCCTACGAACCAATACTGCCCCAGGCACCAAACGCAATGCCCCTTCAAAAGAAGAATACAAACGAGAGCGAAATTCTTCATCGTCTGCACCAACAGATGGCATTTGCAATCTATCTACAACAACAAAAATATTATGCTTTTTATTTTTATCCAACACGGGCACAGACGCCAAATCAACAAGTTCACCATCTATAACTGCACGCTGGTACCCCTGCTTTACTAAAAAAGCCAATTCTTTACGATATTCACCCTTACGTTCACGAACCAATGGTGCCATTATAAAAATCTTAACACCAGTGGGTATTTTCATTGTCCAATCAACCATTTCCGCAACAGTCTGTGATTTGATAGGCAACCCAGTTACAGGCGAATGTGGAACACCAATACGCGCCCACAACAAACGCAAATAATCATAAACCTCTGTAACTGTTCCGACTGTTGAACGCGGATTTTTTGACGTGGTTTTTTGCTCAATAGATATTGCGGGCGCCAACCCTTCTATTAAATCAACATCTGGTTTTTTTTGCATATCCAAGAATTGGCGCGCATAACTGGACAATGATTCAACATATCTGCGCTGGCCTTCGGCATAAATAGTATTAAAGGCCAAAGAAGATTTTCCAGAACCAGACACACCAGTAAAGACCACCAATTTATTTTTTGGTATGTCTAAATCAATATTCTTAAGATTATTTTCGCGCGCACCGCGAATTTTTATAACACTTGCCATGATATTCTTAGATATAGAAAAAATATAAAATATTTCAATACAAAGGGCGAAAATTTTCGCCCTTTGTGACATTGTTCTTAGTTTTGCGACAATAAATTCTTAGGCGACAAAGAAATTCCTGACTTTCTAGTATGATTTGCACCAGCATCAGGGACCAACTTGCCATTAACCCAAATATCTATACCACCAGCATTACCAAACGTAGCCTTATATTTATCGCCAGATGGAACATAATAAATATCACCAGGAACCAAAACACGACTAAAAACAGTATTACCACGACCATCTTCCACTTTGACCCAAGATTCCTGTGATGCCTGTAATACAACATTTGCAGTATCACGGTTATCCGTTCCAAAACGTTCACGCACAGTCAAATTATACTTTTCTGTATCAACTTGTTCCGCAACAACATTATCTGATACAACCTTATTTTCGCCAGCAGAAGGTGTTAAAACCGCAATCAAAACAATAATCAATATAATCGCAGCCAAACCACCCACGAACCACTGCCAGTGTTGATAAATAAATTGATATGCTTTAACAAACAAAATTTTCGCCCAGTGTTCTTCTTGCTTAATGCTTGGCATTGCGCATGCAGAAACATCTTCATCATCTGCGCCGCAATCCGCAGTCAATCCCATTTCTTTTTTTATTTTTGCAACAACTTCTTCTGGATTCAAACCCAATTCCATCGCGTAATTACGTGCAAAACCCAACACATATACAGTTTCTGGAATTGCATTATAATCACCATTTTCCAGTGCTTCTAAAAATTCTTCACGAATACACAACTGTTTCGCAATTGTTTGTATTTCGCGCTTGCGACGACCTGTTGTACGCGCATTACGCAACATTTCACCTGCAGTCATTTCTACCGGCACCTCAACAACATTTTCCATTACTTGAACATCATCTGTCATAGTATAAACCCCCAAGTATAAATTATATTTTCCTAGATAATACCCCAAAATTCACGAATTGCAACCTTTAAGAGTGCACTATCTGATATCTGATTAACTTTTATACGAAAATCCGAAGAATTTTTCATACCTGCGCTGTACCAAGCCGCATGTTTTCTAAACATTGGTACCGCAGTTTTTTCGCCATAATATTCCAATGCATATTCTAAATGTCGCAATACAATATTTCCTATATCATCAGGCTTTTTTTCACCAATTATTTCAGACAAAATCCATGGCTGTCCCATCAGTGCACGTCCAACCATTACACCGCTATATCCCATATTTTCCGCCATAATTACATCTTGGACTGATTGAATATCGCCATTTGCAATAATTGGAATCGGACAATTTTGAATTAAAGGCAATCTAGCTGGTCCAACATATAACTGCGCGCGTGTTCTGCCATGCAAAGCCGCAAAACGCACCCCACAATCCGCAGCAATATTTATCAAATCTTGCCAATCTTGATGTTGTTCATCCCACCCAAGTCTAGTTTTAATAGAAACAGGAATCTGTACAGCCTTGACCACAGAACGCATTATTTTTCCTGCCAACGCATGATCCCGCATCAAATATGCACCTGCCCCCGCACGTGTTGCAACCTTTGGCACAGGGCACCCCATATTAATATCAATCCATTTAGCGCCTAAATCTTGTAAAATTTTTGCAGCATCCGCCATTAAATCAACATTTGCACCAAATATTTGTGCACCAACATTACCTTCATCCGAATAATTATCAAAATTACGCAAACAATTTTTATGTGCTCCCACTAACGAATGACACGATATCATTTCTGTAACCAACGGCGCATCCGCAGAAAACTCACGAACAATGCGACGAAATGGCCGATCTGTAATTCCAGCCAATGGTGCAGCAAAAATTTGATTATTAGTAAACATTTATGATATAATGACACTCATGAAGGAAAAAATCAAAAATTTATTTAGTTTTTTGAAAAGTGCTTTATCCGGTGGCATTCGTGGCAAACTGGGATTTTGCATGTCACTGTTCGCATTTTTTATTTTAATTGGGCTTTTCTGGGGTGAAGTTAGTGTTCAACGCATAATTGTCAATTCTTGGCACCTAAAAGAAGTTTCCCAAGAATTAAATTCAGAACAAGAAACACTGCAAACGTTACAACATCATATACAGCTATTACAAGCACACAGCCCCGATTACATAGAAGAACTGGGGCTGCGGCATTTGAACATTGGCAATCCAAAGGCCAAGGTACTTAAATATTAACACGACTTAGTTTAACATCATTATTGTCCCGTTCAAATATAGTGCAAAACACAACCACAGAACATATGGCCAAACCAGATAATATGCAGGCTTACTAATTCTCTTAAATGCAACCAACATCCAAATACTTACCGCTAACAATATAATCAAACATAAAACAGATGCTGTAATCATATGCACACCAAAGAATAAGTATGTCCAAAATCCGTTCAAAACCAACTGCGCAATAAATAAAGTATATGCTTTTGTCTTGGATTGTCTGTTTTTTGTATTATTCATAATCAAGAATAATGCAATACCCAACAGCGTATATAAAACAGTCCACGCAAATCCAAAAAACCAACCATCTGGGGTCAAAACAGAATTATTCAATGCGTTATACCACACGTCATTACTATGACTTGGGGTAAAAACCACACCAAAAATCCCTGGCAAAAACGCTATCAAGATTGCCAATATAAAATTAAAAAATTTTTTCATAATACATCTCCTTTTTATATCAAATTGTATCAAAATCCCCTTACAATTCACTAGGAACGATTGACTAAAATAAAAACGTCTAAAATCCAGACGTTTTACTATTTTTTCTTACTTTTTTTGGTTTTATCTTCACCCAGCAACTGCATTTGCATTTTCAGTATAATGTCTTCTTTGGTTTTTATTTGCCGCAACAACCTATCATTTTCTTGTTTTAGAGATACCAGTTCTTTACGATTATCCACAGACAATTTTGCCATTTGTTTATTGCGTTTACGATTCAAATAAAACGCAAAAGTTGCACCAACCACCGCGCCTATTGTTGCGCTTATTGCATCAAAAAGTGTTTCCATGATAATCATAAGAAACACTTTAATATTATCACAACAAAAAATCAGTTAGATTATTTTCTTAGACCTGTTTTTGCATCAATCCAAACCTGCTCGTCCGCTATTTCCATCATCGGCATATCGGATTTACTATCAGAATAAGCACGAACAACATGTGGTATTATCTTATTCTCCTTGGCCCATTCATCCATTTTATAAACCTTATTTTGTTTCCAGCACAAGAAATTATATTTCCATGGTTTTTTAGGCTCCATTTCTGAACAAAAAACAGCATCAAAATTCATATCTCGTACCAGTGCACGTAACAAATAGTCAGGCGATGCAGATATCAACAATACTTTACGACCTGCATCACGTTCACTTTGAACACGTTCTTTGGCCCAACCAAATCTATTACGTTTATGCTGTTTGATAAAACTTGGCGCAAACTTCTTTAACATTTTTTCATTTAAGAAACATCGCATTGTTTGACGCCACCAAACACCATCTGGATTAAACAGACGAACAAAAGCAGCAAATAATATAATAGGTAAAAACAACCATGGTCTGACTGAATGCTTGAAACAATATTTTGCAAATTCAATATTAGAATCTGATGCAGATAAAGTTCCATCAAAATCAAACAATACAACTTCTGTCTTTCTTAACATAATATACCCTTTGTTATTCTGCATAAATTATAATCTACACATATACCAACCGCAAGCCTAAAAAGAACCCAATTGTATAACAAAAATATAGTAAAAAATTAAAGCCACCTTACGGTGACTTAAATTTCTGGCACGCCCTACAGGATTCGAACCTGTGACCTGCAGATTAGAAATCTGATGCTCTATCCAGCTGAGCTAAGGGCGCAACACGGGGTGTATTATATATTAAAAATCAAAAAAAACAAGAACGGATTTTATAAACAATACTTTTATTCTTTAAGCATTTGCATCCAAGTCCATTTTCTGGTACAATTACACAAGAAAAAATAATCATGAAATCGGCCAATAAATTATTTTTATTTATTCCTATTATAACGTCTGTATTATATTCATACGGTGCCAATGCAGCAACAAAAACTAAAATTTGTCCTGCTGGTTTATTTTGTACAAACAATGGAACATATTCATTTGACCCAAACATGAGCGATGGTATCCAAGCATACCAAATGGGACCTGCAGAACTTGTCACAGAAAATTGGGGGGATTGGACAGAAGAAGGCCTATGTTCCACAAGTGGAAAACCAAACTGTACATATTCTGCAGACAAATATGATGAATTATGGGTATCAACATGGTTTGGATTTTATTTTCTAAAAGACGGGAACGTAACATATCGCCCTTCTAGTTCAACCTTAGCCAAAGGCGCCTTCCCTTGTCCTGGCACATATCCTTCTTCCGCAGAAGGGTCAACATCCGTATTTCAATGCTATAAGGTTGTTAGTAACGGAAAAAAAGAATATTATCAGGCCCCTAAACAACAGTCCAATAATTCCAACAGTTCTGATAGTTACGACACTGACAGCATTAATGCACTGGTGCAAAATTTACAATCCGCTTTATCACAGGCAAACAAAGCCGCCCAGGATTTACAAAACATTCTGAACAATACAATGATGGGAACAAATCAAAAAGCAAACACCCCTAGTTCCTTAAACAATCAACAATTGACAAACAAACTCACTCTACTTACAGGCGTAAAATCAGAAAATATATCTGGGGCTGTTAGTTCAAATACAAACCCATCTGTTACTGATGTTTCTGCCACTGCTTCTAGCGGTTCTTCATCTACAACAACAGTTAATAGCAAAAACAAATCATGCAACGACACAAATCAAGCAGGCAAAGGATTATATTGTGCAAACACATTAACCAAGCCATGTCCTGAGGGTTGCTATTGTAGCGGTGGTGGAAAAGTTAAATGGAGCGAAAGCGACATAAACAATGGTTGTAAAACAAAGTCTGAACGCGTAACAACAGAATTAAATCAAAAAGGCATATTCCTGTGCCCAGAAGGAACAACATCAAAGTTAGGTGCAAGCACTAAATCTGACTGTTTCAAAGATGAACCTGCTACCGCCAACGCCAAAAACCAGTCATGTAATAAAGACAAAAAGGCCGGTAAAGGATTATATTGCGCTTCTTCTATGACCAAAGAATGCCCAGAAGGTTGCTATTGCACTGGTGGCGATAGCTTTAAATGGAAAGAATCCGAAGTAAAAAACGCCTGCAAAGACGGTTCATCAAAAATTAGCGAATTAAATACCAATGGCGTATATCTATGTCCAAAGGGTCAAACATCAAAGCCGGGCGCATCATCTGTTGCAGACTGTTTTGAAAAAGAAACACCTGGTGTTACAAGCAAAAACAAACCTTGCAGCAACAACAATCCTGCTGGCAAAGGATTGTATTGCGGTGCAATGCTAACAAAGGAATGCCCAGAAGGTTGCTATTGCACTGGTGGTGGCAACTTTACATGGACTGCTGGCGAAGTGAAAAAAGGTTGCAAAAACAGATGGTCCAAAATTACAGATGAACTAAACAAAAAAGGCGTATTCCTGTGCCCAGAAGGAAAAACATCAAAAACTGGTGCAAAATCTGCATCTGACTGCTTTACACAAAACAGCACAACTGATGCGAAATCAGCAACAGTTCCTGTTGCACGTACAGCAATTTCAAACACAGTAAATCGCCGTACCTACGCAACAAACACAACAGAAGACAAAGAAACAACCGACAGACGCCCTATTACACATCGTTCTGCAATTTATGCACCAGAAGCAGACCAAGAAATTTCTGATAAACGAGATGATGCAAATTCAGTAATACATTCAGTACGACCAACGAAACAAAATAAAACAAATACTAAAACATCAACTGCCCGAAATTAAAAAACCACACAGATATTAACCGTATGGTTTTATAATCATTAACAATATTTGACTACATCATTTCTGGAACACGTAATCCCATCAAATCAATTGCAGTCAACAATGTCTTGCGCGCCATATTTACAATATGCAATCTGCCCTGCTTGGTATCCATATCAACATCATCGCGCAAAACAGGACAATGATGATAGAAGGTATTTATATCTTGACATAAATCATATGTATAATTCGCCAACAAATCTGTTGCACGTTTAGCAAAAGCGTTTTCTAATACTTTATTAAAATCTAATAAACGCAACATCAAATTACGTTCTTCGTTTGCCAATGTTGTGA
Organism: Candidatus Enterousia sp.; assembly: GCA_045657405.1. Classification (GTDB taxonomy): domain Bacteria; phylum Pseudomonadota; class Alphaproteobacteria; order Rs-D84; family Rs-D84; genus Enterousia. Next base: position 4,094 of record JAZOTB010000050.1, on the reverse strand, counting down.
TATTTTCATTTGGCACAACACCTGTATTTTCTGCTTTTTTAACAACAGAGTTTAACCGAACTGCTGTATATAGAATATATGGTCCTGTACGTCCTTCAAACTGTGTAACAGAATCCGTATCAAATACATAGTCTGATTTGACATCATGCATTAAATCATTAAATTTCAATGCAGCCAATGCAACCATTTCCACAGTTTCATCCGGCAAAGTTTTTCCAGATTCTCTTGCACGGTTGCGCACAGAATCAGCAACCATATCCACCATATCATCCAAACTTGGCACATTACCATCACGTGTTTTGAACGGTTTACCATCTGCACCAGTAATTGTTCCAAACCCAATATGCTGTAATCGTGCGGAATCAATACCCGCTAATTTAGCTGCACGGAACACCTGTGTAAAGTGCAAGTTTTGACGATTATCTGTAAAATATATTATATCATCTGGATTATCGGTTGTTGTACGATAATATATTGCTGCCAAATCTGCCGCGGCATACGTCTGGGCCCCTGTACTAGAACGCCATAACACAGGTGGCATTGGTGCTGTATCATCATCCTTTTTAACAGGAATAATATCTGCCCCATCATCATGCACAATCAGATTTTTTTCATCCAAGATTTTTTGAACATTTGGCACATATTCTGCAACTAATCTTTCGCCTTTGTTTTCATCAAACGGCAATATATTTAGTCTGATTAAAATATCGCTAATTTGCTTCAAAGACATTGGCGCAAATTCGTTATAAATCTTGTTATATTCAGGATTTCCATTTTGCAAATCCACAGTCACTTTCTGTGCATATTTCAACCATTCTTCATCTTCTTTGGCACGTGCAGACGATGCAGGATACATTGCATTTATATCATCTGCATTTTGTGGCATACCATACTTCAAAATCCATGCGATAATCAGCCCCATTGGACGCCCCCAATCGCCCATATGATTATAAGATTTGGTTTTATGCCCCAAGTATCTTGCAATACGATTAAAAGTATCCCCAACAACAGTTGTACGCAAATGCCCAATATGCAGGTTTTTACCGATATTATAACTACCATAATCCATATCAATCTGCATTTGTTTTTTATCTTCTTGATAATTTGCAGTATATTTATCAGGATTAATTAGAAAATCATCTTTTAATTTAATATTGATAAATCCAGGGCCCGCGACACTAACATTTTCAACAAAATCCACTTCTGATAATTTTGGCACAATCATATCTGCAATATCCCGCGGAGATTTTTTTAACAACTTGACTAACATCATTGCAACATTAGTTGAGTAGTCACCAAAATCACGAATTTTTGGTACTTCTATTGCAATAGAATTAACGATATCTGGTGTTAAAACATCTGCAAACGCGTCAATTTCTTGAATTTTTGATTTAACACTATCTGTAATAAAATTATAAATATTCATCTTGGACCCCATAATATAAACACGCTGAATAATACCTTATATTTTTTCAACATTCAATAAAACAATCGCAAAAATTGCAAAAAACACTTTTTGTGATACAATCCTTCAAAAGAGGCAATAATGGAAAAATTCTTCAAACTATTTAGACGCGATTTACAAACCCAACGTCTGGAATTACGTATTTTGGAACCAACACCAGAAAACGCAAAATTGATATGGGATGCAATAAAAGACGAAAATCCAAATGATTTTAAGTTTATACATTATTCACCAAAATATCTGAAAACATTACCTGAATCAGAATCTGAAACACTGGAAACAATGAAACAAGAAGCAGCCGACACTGCCAACAATGGTGTTATTTGGTACGTATTTCATAACGGTAAATTGATTGGACATCATGGCATGTTTTACTTTGATTCCAATGATTCTGCCCAAGGTGGTAATATTTGGTTCAAAAAATCTGCCCAAGGTCATGGATTTAACAAAGAAATCTATAGCCTGCTTGAAAAAATGGTATTTGAACAATTAAAGGCAAACAGATTTGCTAGGGCATGCGATGAATTTAATATAAACTCAAAAAAATGTATTTTAGGTGGCGGCTTTCACCAAGACGGCCATATACGTGGTGCAAACAAACACCCAGACGGCACATATTCTGCTCAACTAGTTTTCACAAAGCTTGCCAGCGAATACAAACAGAAATAACCACAAAAAACCGCACAAATGGGCGGTTTTAAACCATTAATATTCACGTATAGCACCAAATGCAGACTCAAACTGTATTTGTCTTACAGTCATACCAGAAGCATCTGGTTCTGTTTCTGAATACGTAATAAAACCACTAACTTCTGTTGGAATAGATTCTGTTGTATGCCCAAAGAATTGAATAGTATCAGCACCAAAAGAACTGCCTGTCATAGAATCATTGTTTGTATCTATGGTTTTTTTCTCATCAAAATTTTCGACCGTATATTCACTGCGTGCAATTTCCTGATCTCCACTAAGATGGAATTGTAAATCAGAATCTTTACCAGTAAAATTATCAAAAGTAATACTGTTACCAGACGTATTATTTAGGACATAAACATCGTACCATTCTGGAAACTCCATCTTTAGGGTTGTTTTACCGCCATCTAATCCGCCAATAAAATCAAGTTTTGCATTACCTTCTATTTTTACTTCTTTGTTAACAATACGCCCCCCATTAGAAAAATTCTTGGTCGTATTAAAGTTTACACGACCGACAGACCGCCCAGTAAAACTGATATTTGTTTCAGAATCATTTCTTAATTCTGCTAATACAGCATCACTAATTTTATGGTCATGATACCCACCGTGATACAATGTTTTTTCTATTTCATGTTGAGCGCCAATATCGCTTGTATCCAAGAAACCAAAGTCAGAATACGCCAAACCTACTATTTTACCATACGCATTAATATCATAATTATGTATTTCGTAACGTGTTAATATTTCTAAATCACTTTTTGATTTTATAGAATCTAACTGTTTAATAAAACTGTCATAGACAATTTGTGGTGTGGCACCATTAGCATGAAAACCACCAAAGAAACCATCTGAACCAGCCTCTAATTCTTGTTTTGCTAATATTTTGAACATTTCTTTGATTTCTGCCAAAGACATATCATGATTTGCCTTGAATCTGAATGTTTGATACCCCGGTCCATCATAATCATCACCTACACCATTGATTGCATATTCATAGATAGGACTTTCAATAGTAAATTTTGTTGTTTGGTCATGACGTTTACCGTTCCAAACCATTTCATCTGGCATACCAAAACGTTCAATCATATTTATATTTTTCACTTCACCTGTATTTGAGTCCAGAACAAATCGTATTTTTGTTGGATGTTCACTGTCATCTACGACACTAAAGTCAGATTTGCTTATATCAAAACTGTAACGTATGCCAAATTCATCATAAATATCCTGAGCCTGTGATTGAATTTCTTCCTGATGTTCACGCGCCCACTGTTTTATATCATCCATATTTCCAGGCAAAGAATCTTTGAACCCCGCCAATATTAATGCATCACGAAGTGCACTTACATTACTCCAATCACTAAAATCACTATCCAGCAAATAAGCCTTCATACTTTCAAAAGCCATATCATCACAATCGCGTTCAGACTTGCATATATTTGAATTTTTACCAGACCCACCACGTTGCAACGGATCAGAAACAGAATTTACAGAAGAATTATAATCAGCGCCCAATGTTTCCAAGATATGCGCATGACGTCTGCTATCATTATCAACATTTGACGTCAACAAGAAATTAGAATCGCGCACCGTTAACATTGTACCAGAACTACCGCACGCACCCAACACCAACAACAACATTAAAAATGCGATTTTTTTCATAAAAATCCCCCTTTCATATAAATATGATTATAAACATATACTATCATTCAACTGTATAAAGGCAAGAGATATTTATACCCCCGCAGAATTCTGGGACAAAAAAATAGACGCGTGTTCAGCACGCATCTACCTTTATATCTGGTCGGGGCGACAATGAGTAAATTTGCCAAGTGTCAAACGTAGGCAAATTGTCACGAATGCCACGCAGATTTATCACACCTTGTGATAAATCGAGTGAAACGTTCGAACCCGACAAAAGAATTTTGTCGTTTGAATC
>JAZOTB010000049.1:0-2237 GCA_045657405.1 Candidatus Enterousia sp. | reverse complement strand
CTGCATTATCGCACCACGTAAATTAACAACTGATGACTTGCATTTTTCTATCTGGCTTTGCAAATCTGAATCAACACGATTTGTACCAGCAATCGCAGCGCCAGCAATATTTGTCGCAGTGTTCCCAGCCAACAGACCTGTGCGCCAATTGCCTAAAGTCTTGGATTGACGATTTAACTCTGCTAATTCTACCTGATAACGTTCAATTTCTTGCTTTGCAGATTCTAGTTCTGATTGCAAACTGGCTGAAAAAACATTCCAATCTGTTTCACTTGATGTTACATTTGGATTTTTAGCCTCTATTTCTCGTAATTTATCCAGTTTTACAGTTATCTCTTTATCCTTGGCTGCCTTTACAAAACCGGTTGCAGCGGCACCAACACCTGCAGCCGTTCCAACAGATGTAACAGCAGTGTTTACGCCTGCCAGAACCTTTAGTTCATGTAAACTTTCATCAATACCGACGCAAGCAATGTATGTTGCACGCAATGCATCGTTCAATGCAATTTCGGTCGCATAACCAGGCCATAATAAAAACATCAAAAACAAGCATAAACAAATACGCACAACATTCACTCCGTTACATAGACGATACAATACTTTCAAGATGTAATACAAGAAAAAAATCAGATTTAATTTGACAAAGAAAACAAGAAACAATAAAATCACTAACAGGCTATTTAAGGAAAGATACAACACAATCAATCAAACGAATTTCATGTATATCTTTTGTATATGCGATTCATGTGTTGCACCTAATAAAACAAAAACTTAACAAAAAGCGTCATACAAATGAAATCAATATTTATATTTTTGATTACATTAACAATACAACCCTGCTTTGGTGCATACGTGGTAAGTAAAAAGGGCTGGGCAACACCATGTCTTTTAACGGGCGAATCATCTTCTCTTGCTCCATCTTGTGCTACATGGTGTCAAAATAAATATGGAACTAGTCAATATGAATCTACTGTTACATCTTATGCATGTTCTTCTATTGATATGACGGATACTACATATGAATACTGCTGTGTTAATCATACACTGATTGACATGGTAAACAATTGCAAATGTGCCGATCCAAATCAAATGACCGTTAGCAGCAATTCTGGAAAGTCATATACAAAGACGGTTGTATCTGGCAGTGGCAACACCCAGGTTTTAGAATATGTGTGTTCTAATCTGTACTGCTTTTGTGATACATCTTATTATGGTTCACGTCAATTTATGTCATCTTCAACATCTGGTGCATGCACAAAGTGTCCATGCCAACCCGACACGTATTCATCGTTATCTAATACAGCACTGTGTGGCTCAACAAGATCAACAATCATAAGAGATAATGCCAACGCTCCCAGCACAACACTATCAGACTGCAAAGCCGGCCCCATTACCAGTGCTGTACCAGAAACAGCAAGAACATATTACAATTCAAGTGGCACATTTATACTATATTCCCAGTGTACATACTCTAACTAACAAACGGCCCATAACATTGGGCCACAATTTTATCATATTTCTATTTTTGGTATTCCAAACCAAATTCTTTTAACAAAAGCAATATTATATTCTGTAAATGCAGATAATATTGTGCATTATTGTTATCTGCATCCAATAGTTTGTCGGATTTGGATATGGACACAGCTGCTATACAGCAACCCATTTTACACCGATTTGTTACAAATCCCTAAAACCGTTTTTTTAGCATATCCGATGTACTGTTTTGGATGCCGTTGGATAGATTTTTTGCAAAAATACAATTAAGCCAGCACGAGTTCAAACTTCATAGTTTGTATTTTTGAAAACTATAAAGCCACATAAAAACCGCCCAGACGCACGGACAAAAACAGCTCAAAAACGCACTAAAAAATGTTTTACACACACGCTACACAGAGTGCCAAAATACACAGGATTTTTTGCAGATTTCCGCAATTTACACATTTTTGAAAAAAGTCTTGACTTCTGCGACTTTTTGATATATTATACTGTTCGCTATTCGGGCATAGTTCAGTCGGTAGAACAACGGACTGTTAACCATAAGAGCAAGCCCAATAGTAAATTCGAGTTTTGCCCAGATTTCTGGGTTTTTTTGTTGATTTTTTCAGTTCTGACGACTTAACACATTACGCTTAAAACCTGTTAAAACCTGTATGGATACCGTTTGAAAAACATACATTTTCATACCGCAAACCGATTTGAACCAAATTTTGCGTTCCACGATTTCAATACTGATTTCT
>JAZOTB010000048.1:0-2971 GCA_045657405.1 Candidatus Enterousia sp. | reverse complement strand
ACCGCAAACCGATTTGAACCAAATTTTGTGTTCCACGATTTCAATACTGATTTCTGGTTGAATTCAATGATGATTTCAACCAGAAAAATTATACACACTTTTCCCCACCCCAGCACAACGGAAACCCGTCCGTCGTGCAAGGGAGCCCACAACTTATAAAGTGCCATCTGTTTGTAATATATTCATCATATTTTCAATAGACTTTTTCATATCTTCTTCCGACGGTTCTGTTGGATGTGCAGGGTTATCTTTTCCGTGTATTGCTTCTGGATGATGATAATAATTTCTGATATATGTCATTAAAGAACTTGGCATTACCGGACCAAATGTACCACTACTTAATATAGACCACGATTTACACAACTCGATACCACAGCTACAAAAAAACTCTTCTAACGCTTTTACGTTTTCATATTTATTTTTGTCTTGTATATAACCATATAACTCATCATGTAATTCTATCGTCGGAATATTAAATGCAAGATATTTTATTTCGGCATAAGTCGGCCCATAAGGTAATACGTATTTATCGTCGATATCATGCCATTTCAAACCGTCATCCGTTTCTGTCAACACAATTATTTTGGCACCATTATCCATAGCTTCTTTTAATACATATTCTGAATGTGTAGCAAAAAAGATTTGTGATTTTTGTTCTTCTTCGGGTGTAGGCTTAAACAAATCAGAATAAAATGAAAATATTTTACGTTGCCATCTTGGATGCATACTAATTTCTGGCTCATCAACCAGAATAACTGTGCCATCCAGTATTCCTATATTCTTAAGCAAGCAGCCACCCCTAAATACAATTTGTTTTTCTCCAGAACTTAATTCTTCCAATAAAATCGAGATATCTGCTTTTTCAAACACAACTTGCTTTTGTGCATTTTGTGTTTCTATGCCTTTAAAAGAAATTTTATCAAACATTTTATGGAAAGCGCTGGAAAATCTAAACATTCGACTAGGAGTTATATAATCTTCCATTGCGGCTTTAGGATTTAAACGGGCCCAATTACAAAAATCGTCATTATCTTGTGCGGATATGTCGATCAAGACTTGTTTCAGCTTCATGGGGCTGCTACTGTTTTGTAACGGTTCGTGCACATCTTGAGCAACATCAATTTGCGATGATGTTATAGAGGTTATTGACTGTGTATCAAAATCCATTCCCGCATTAGAATAAACGGAACGACAAAACTTTGCTATTCTGCGTCTACTTGCTAGATGTTTATATATTTTATTGCCAAATGAAAAAGAATAATTATCGGCTTGATGATCTGATATTGGCTTACTGTACGTTAACACCATAACGCTCATATCGATATTTTCATCAAAAGAAAACGTAGGTGCCCCCAAAACCTCTTTTAAGGCAACTTGCTCCTCTTTCGAAAAACGAACCTCCATCGTAAGGTCAAACTTATGGCGTTCCAACAAAAAAACCTGCATATTCCCAACAACGCTATTTATAAGTTCAAGCAATGTTGTTTTCCCTGTGCCATTTTCACCAGCAAAAACTATATTTTTATACGGTTTACCATTTTTATCACAAAAATTTAATTCTAAATCATGTAAAATCGGATGATTCTGTAATTTTAAACTTGCTATTTCCATATTCGGTCCTTTTAAACCAAACATACAATGATAATGATGTAAATTCAATAACTTTTTATATAAAAACCGCCCCATTTTGGAGCGGTTGGTTTTTATTACTTTGAACTAATTGGCACAATAACGCTGCTGTCATATGTACACATATTTCCAGCCGCACCATCAACTGCCAAACCTATCAGCCCACCAAAGACTACATTTCCAAAAATCCATGGATTCACACTGGATGACACAATCGCACTAGATTGATTTACCTTTTTGTCTTCCATGACATTAACGGTTATATCAGAACAAGATTTTGGAACTGTTATAAAAGTTGGCAATGTTATCTGTTGGGTTCCAAACTGCTTTGAATTTATCTGTGCTTTTACCGATGCGCCATTACTGGTCATCAAGTTTATTGTATCCGGTCCGCCATCAACAATTGAAGCACATCCCGTCAATGCCAATACAGATAAAACTAATATCTTCTTCATGTTGTTTCCCTTTGTGTTCATGTATTAAAAAGTATAACGCAGTCCTGCACCCCACAGAAATGCTCCCTTGATATCAGAATCACCAGTTGGCACAAAATAACGCAATGTTGTTTGTATGCCGAATCCATTTTTTATATCTGCCGACAAGCCAACTTTGAAGACTGCGGCCCCACCGTCATCTTCTTCACTTATACTATAAACACCGTTGCTTATTGCTAATTCTGTCGCTGTCATTTCAACACGCTGGTTCACATTGGCATATCCGACACCAAAAATTAAAGAACCTTTTTCTGTGTCACTAAAATCAAAATTGAAATAAGCGTCTGCCATTGCACTAAATGCCGAAAAACCAATGGTCACATCTGAATAAGCTTGGTTGTATGGATATCTTACAACCGCATCTTCGTCAAACGCATAATCATATGCAATCGAACCGCCAAACGAAACTTTATCGTTTGTAGCCGGATTAAACTTCACGCCTGCTTCTGCACCCAGAACTTGGTAAAAATCTGGCACAAAGCTTAACATTTCATCCAATACTTCTTCTGCTTCTGAAGTATATGATAAATTAGCACCAGAGTAATTTGCCCCGATAAAAAACTGTGCATCTACCGCCAAGGCCGGCAAAGAGAACAATGATATCGTAGCTGTTGTTAAAAATATGTTTTTCATTTTACACCCCTTTATAAAAAAAAATTAGACCGCCATGGGATGTTAGGCGGTCGGGGAGTTCAAAAATCACTTCATCGTTGATTCTGTCGCTTTCGGGTTTCCCCTGTTGTATAACGAACAGCCCCCCGACTTATTAAGTCAGGGATAAATAACGACACAAAACCACAGGAAGCATATCGGATTTTCGATACGCCTTGATTTTGTACCGGATGAAG
>JAZOTB010000047.1:0-30790 GCA_045657405.1 Candidatus Enterousia sp. | reverse complement strand
ATTTGGCTGGCATCATCGCTGTTGACTTTATTGACATGGAAGAAGAAAAAAACAACCGCAAACTGGAACTAAAAATGCGTGAAGTCATGAAACGTGACCGTGCCCGTACCCAAGTTGCAAAAATCAACAACTTTGGTGTATTGATGCTATCACGTCAAAGACTGCGCAGCAGTTTCATGGAATCTTCATACGTTCCATGTCCACATTGTATGGGCGCTGGCGTTGTTCCATCAATTCAAACTGCGGCAATTATATTGTTCCGTCATCTGCAAGAAAAACTGTTGGCAAAATCCGCCCAGAAAATCATTATGACGGTACCAACAGATGTTGCTGTATATCTGTTAAATCATAAACGTGCCGAATTGGCAGCGATGGAATCTGAATTCGAAACAGAAATCGTAATTGTTGGCGACGACAGCCTGTTGAACATTGATCAGTATTCAATTCAACGTGTTGCCCCAGAACAAAACAAAACAGACGATTTGTTAAATGCGCACGCACCATCGACAGATATCAAAAAGAAAAACGCCCAACACAATGATGCCAAGCGTACAACAGTATCTGCGAATCGTAGAAAGAAGAAAAAACAGCCAAAGAAAAAGACTATTTGGCAAAAATTGATTAGTTAAAAATGCCCCGAACGGGGCATTTTTATTAGTCTTGCAAGAATCCGCCAGATTGCATTTTCCACAATCGTGCATATTCACCACGTTTACGCAATAATTGTGAATGAGAACCCTGCTCTATGATATGACCATCTTTTAATACAACAATTCTGTCCATATTTCGCAGTGTTGACAATCTGTGTGCAATCGCAACAGTTGTACGTCCCATTGCTAATTCATCAAATGATTTTTGAATTGCAACTTCGGTTTCACTGTCCAGCGCAGATGTCGCCTCGTCCAGAACCAAAATTGGTGCATCTTTCAAGAACGCACGTGCAATTGCAACACGCTGTTTTTGACCGCCAGACAACTTTATCCCACGATCACCCACCATGGAATCATACTTTTTGTCTGTACCCATGATGAATTCATGTGCTGCAGCACGTTTTGCCGCACGACGGATTTCAGTGTCTGTTGCATTTTCTTTACCATACGCAATGTTTTCACGCAACGTACGATTAAACATTGTTGGTTCCTGTGGAATAAACGCAATATTTTCACGCAAAGAATCTTGGCTAATATCACGAATATTCTGACCATCGACCAAGATTTCGCCCTTGTTCGGGTCATAGAAACGCATCAGCAAATTTACCAGTGTTGTTTTACCGGCACCACTTGGGCCAACCAAACCAACACGTTCCCCAGGTTTGATTTTCAGGTTAAAATCACGTAAAATCCATTTGCGCTTATATTTAAACGACAGATTTTTAAATTCGATTTCCCCCTGCACAACCTGTAACGATGGTGCGTTTTCTGCATCACGAACATCCATTGGCACAACCAGTTCTGTATATGCCTTGGTCGCAGCACCGATACGTTCTGTGATTGTTGGTATCTGGTTTACAATCGTCCCAATCATTCCCATGACGTTAAAGTATATCGATATTGTAAATATAATTTCAGACAATGAAATCTTTCCTTGCATATATAAGTACGCACACAATATCAATGTACCACCATAACACAAATCCCATATCACCGCTGGCACACCCCAAAACAGACGTTGCACAAAAGACGAGTGAATTCGTGCTGCAATATGCTTTTTTCTAGGGGATTCGAGATACTGCTGTTCACGTTTTGCGCCTGCGAATAATTTCACAACAGAAAAGTTGGAAATACTATCTACCATCTTACCAGACAATGCACTGTGTGCATTACTTGCATCTTTTGCAGCCTTGTTCATCGGCTTAATCAGCATCCAGCTGTACACAACACGAAAAACAAATACGCATGCAAATATAATTGCAACATATACATTGATTGTAAAGATTAAGCCCGCACTGATACACATACTGGCGATCAACCAAACCGTACGCCATAAATCGTCTACGACCCAGAAACCTTCTGCGACATAGTTGATTTCACTGTTAACCTTGCCTGCCATACGTCCTGTCCAGAAAGACATCGATTGATTATGCACGTAATCAGTCAGCACTTCATGTACACGATTGCGTAAATGTGGCGCCCATCTTGTATGATACATTCCACGCAAAACAGATGCGACAGAAATCATAACATTCAATGCCACAATCAGCAAAATTGTCGGGAATGCAAACTCGACAAAATTCATACCTTCTGGTACCGGGGTTTCAAATAACTGCACGAACCAGCGTTCAAAAAAAGGAAATAAAACGCTGTTTGATAATGCAACTACGAAAAAGAATGCCCACATACCAAACGGCACCCAAGATCCTGGTATTGCATGTTTAAAATAAAATCCCCACAATGATTTAGGCAGTGCTAAATCCTGTGATTTTCGTTTTTTATTGGAAGACTTTGGCCGTCCAATGATTTTGCGTAACATAAGTTATCCTTTTGGTTAAAATTTAATTTTAATTTCTAAAATATTGCCCCCCAAGACCATACGGCCACAAATATTTTGACGGACAACATTACATATACAACAAACTCACTGGTGCCTCCTTTGGGTTATTAATGAAGTTTTATTGAATACTTTCGGGGTTATAACACAAAAATATTTCGTTGTCAATATTTTTTTTGAATTATTTCCTTAAATATCTCCGCTGGTATGGTACCACCTGTTATTTTAGAATTCATTGGCGTAAAATCATCATTCCCCATCCATACACCAATAACAATATCGTTTGTTGCGCCCACAAACCACGCATCACGATTTCCATTACTGGTTCCCGTTTTTCCGCCCAATACACCGCTTGTTCTGGCACGCCCACCGGTACCACCAACTGCGATAACTTCGGCCAATAACTGCGACATATATCCAACTGTTTCTGGCTGTAAAACCTGAATTGGATCTGACGGATTGCGCTCGTAAATAATATTACCAACACTGTCTGTTACCTTGGTTATTGAATATGGGCGCACAGAAAAACCATTATTCCAAATCACCGCATAAATGTTTGTCAGATCCAACAAACTCATTTCCGATGCCCCCAATACGGTCGAATATTCACGTCGCAATTTGGTCCCAACCCCCAGGCGCCCTGCCATATTCAACACAGAATCAATTCCGTATTCTTTGGTTAATTTTAATGGCACAGAATTTACACTTTTTGCAAATGCGGTCGACAATGTAATATCACCATAATATTTTTCATTATAGTTTTTTGGATTATAATCCCCAATTGCAAATGGTGAATCATTTACATATGAATCAGGCATCAATCCATTTTCTAATGCCACTAAATAAACAACCGGCTTAAAACTGCTGCCTGGTTGACGTGGTGCAGTCGCACGATTAAATTGACTTGTTTGATAATCGGTACCGCCACTCATTGCACGCAACGCACCGTCTGTTTCCATTGCGACCACAGCCCCCTGATATTCACCAGTTTTTTTAGACAATATTGCGGCAACACCATCCTGAACACCCGTATCCAATGTTGTGTACACAAACATATCAGATTCAAATTCACCAATTCTGGACCGTAATTCATCCATCACAAAATCAGTCCAATATCTGTATTGATTTGTATCACCTGTCGGCAATGCGGGCCCCAAACTTTGTGCTGCAATTCGTGCCTGATTTATATCAATATACCCCTGACGCACCATTTCCATCAAAACGACACGTGCCCGTTCAATATTTTTTTGCGGATTACGTAACGGACTGTATGTTGTTGGCGCCTTTAGCATCGCAGCGATTTGCGCTGCCTGACCGATTGATAATTTACTTGCCGGCACCTGAAACATAACACGTGCAGTCGCATCAATTCCACGCATACCGCCAACCAACGACACACGATTCATATACAAATCTAAGACCTGATTTTTTGTAAAACGATTTTCCAACCAATACGACAAAATCACTTCTTGAACCTTTCTAGAAATCTTTTTTTCACGTGACAAGAAAATATTTTTAGCCGTCTGTTGAGTAATCGTTGAACCACCTGCCGCAATACGCCCAGATGCCAAATTAGAAAACACAGCACGTGTTATACCACGCAAATCAATTGGTCCATGCTTAAAAAATCTTTTATCTTCGATTGCAATAATCGCCTGCCATACATGCGGTGGCAACGTTTCCACAGATACAGGCGTCCCCATAATGCGATTTGCACTGCGAATTTCATTACTGTCTTTGTCCAAGAATACAACAGCAGCAGATCTTGTTTCATGCAAAATCGAATCCAATGATGGCATACGCAAATACATAACAGAAACATAGCCTGCAACCGCAACACCACACAACAACATTGCATTAAACAGGTATACAAACAGACGCCATTTCCATGAACGTTTTACAACATCTTCTGTTACAGATTTACGTTTTCTTTTTTGCATATATAAACCCCACACAGACATTTTATCATAAATACCTTGCCTTTTTTAGTACAATTTATAATCATACGCATACAAGGAAAGGAAAAAAATCATGAAAAAATTGACATGTTTACTGACACTGTTGACAATATCAACACCATCATTTGCATATGATGCCAGACATGAAACATACGCAGGATTCCGTATTCATAAAAACGAAAATATCGCATTTGAATACGATGTACATGGTGCATCTGACACAACACTGCGCCGTGATAATTTTGGCATTGGTGGAATTATTGGCAACAGATTAAGTGACCATATTGCAATCGAATTCGAAACATCATACACTGGCGCAAAAAACAACAGTTTTGACTATGACATATGGTCAAATATGTTCAACATGTATCTGTTCCAAGAATTTTCTGATGCAATTGCACCATACGCAGGTTTGGGCATCGGATTCGCCAGCATTTGGGGCGACATTGATATGCCTGGGACCAATTTTTCTGATTCAACATTTGATTTGTCATATCAAATTATGCTGGGGGTAAACTTTGCATTAAACGACCGTGTTGATATAAATTTAGGTGTTAAATATCAGTACTATGGGGAAATTGAACATAAATTACATGGCAACGAATACGCAACAACAACCGCTGCTGCGACAGAATTCTATTTTGGCGGCGCGTATAAATTTAGTTTAGATGAAATATTTTAAATAATAAAAAAGCCGTCAAATGACGGCTTTTTTTTTTTAAAATTCAAATCTGATTCCCAACATAACATTGGCATAAATCATATTTTTCGCACTGAAAAATTCACGATGACGTGTATCATCAACATTTGTCAGCCCCCACTTTATACGTGGCACATACATCACACGTGCGCCAAAATCCAAGAACATACGCTCGTTAATTCCATATGACACACCACCTGCTAGCAAGGCTGCGAAATTAGATGTATGGCGTTCTGACTTATAGAATTGAATCATATCAGCACCATTAACATTAACAATTTCGCCATATTGCGTTAAATCCAACTGATACGCAATATCACCATATGGGTCAGATAAATTAAGCACTGTTTTACTGTTTGCATATCCGATACCAAAACCAACATACGGAATTGCCGTACGCATCGGTTTATACAACCCATCATAAAAATCATAAAATACCATCAAACTGACAACATCTGTTGTGACTTCAGAATTAACAGAACCGCTTTGCATCGGCAAAACAATACCAGCCACTTGTGGGTCACCACCTTGCAATTCAACATCACCACTAAACATAGGCGACACGTTATAATCACTTTTTACAATATGATCCCAACCAACTTCAATTCGCCACTGTGGTGTATGCGGAATTGTCCACCCCAAACTGGCACCACCGGCAAAAGAAAAACTGTCAAAATCATCACTTGGTGGGATATCTGCAACATCAACCTTTCCAGCATAAAACCATCCTGCTGGGGAACCCAATGTGTCCTCGTAATATCCCTTGGTTGCGATTTCTGTTTTATCAGGACTAAGATAATATTCCGTTACAATTGCCCCAGCATTATTTTCAATCTTACCCATTGCATACGATGCACCGCCACGAACAGACAGCACAAATCTGGAACCATCATCCTGATACCAACCGTCACCCAAGTATACCCCATCATACTGCCACCCCGCAAATGCAGGCAACGCACACAAAGACATCAAAACTGGTAAAATGCAAATATTTCTTTTTCTCATGTTGCATATTATACCACAAAAAGCCCCCAGATAAAATAAAAATATAATCCAAATAAAAACCCACCAAACGGTGGGAGATAAATTATTTTTTTGCCTTCTTTTTTGCAGGTGCCGTTTTCTTAACCGCAACAGGCTTTTTAACCGACATGGCCTTGTATTCTTTGTACAATGCCGCAGTACATGTATAAACCAACAGCGCAGACACAGCAGTAATCAACCCTGGAACCAAGCCATCAGAAAACAACGCAAACAACAACAAAGACACAGCCAAAACGACTGAATATCCCAAATTTTTGGACAAAACTGTTAAAATTTTATCGAACATTTTTCCTTCCTTTTTTATCTCTACGTATATAGTATACACAGATAACGCAAAATATTCCAACAAAAAAATATCGCCACCAACTGACGATATTTTTTTAGGGAGAAAACATAAAAACTTTATATTTTATAAAACAACATGCCCACCAATACGTGCGGTCTTTGGAATTGGTCCAAATGACGAACGTGGGCTGACATAAATATTTCCTGTAACAACAAAATCACCACAAAACTGTAACAACCCCATATCACGCAAGAACAAATTACCATTAATTTTTATATCACAAGGTAATGTATACTTATGCATATTTTGCAAATATAAATTACCATTAACTTGTGCTTGGTTTTGCAACAATTTACCTGCCCCACGTCCATCAATAACGACATCACCCATAAATTTATTATCTTGTTTTGCAATTTGTTTTTTTGCAATTTCAACTTCTGCCTTTTTTACAGGCACAACATTAACAGGTTGAATTTTTTTCTTTGTTGTCGCTGGCAACACCGGCATTGGTCGTGCAACGACATTACGTACTGGCTTTGTCACAGGTACAGGTTCTGCAACAATAACCACGGGTGCCTTGTTACATTTTGTAACATCCAAAATCAACATCGAAAATAATACAATAATAGAAATTAATAATGTAATATTAACCAATCCAATAATATTGATTTCGCATACCCAATTCCAAAACGCACGCAATAACTTTCCAATTTTATTAAACGGCCAACAAATAGCACCCCAAACACGTTTCCAAAAAGTATTTTGTTTTTTTGCTTTTTTTACCAATGCTGCCTTGCGAGTAGTTCTTACACGACGTGCCGCAGCCTTAATTTTTTGTTTAGTTGGCATACTATATACCCCTTTGTGTTAAATTTGCCTGCTACCAGCATAACCCAAATAATCATTTTGTCAAGATGTTTGTCAAAAAAATATTATTATTTTGATTTTTTTATAAAATATATCTAACCTATATATCATAAATGTGGCGAATATTGGGTTTATCTTTATTATTGTGGGGGTGTATGGCAACGTGGATTGCGCCTGTTGACTTTGTCCAACAAAACATCCGAACCAGTGACTTTAAAATTTTCACATATCAAAAAATAACATCTGACACCCAACCAATACATATTTATATCGAAGGTGACGGGCACGCCTTTGATGCACGTGGCATCCCGACCCACGACCCAACACCACACAATACATTTTTGCGCAATTTGTCGGCAACAGACACACACCCCAAGGTGGCATATAGTGCCCGCCCATGCCAATATAATATGTCCGACAACTGCACACAATCATACTGGACAGACGGACGTTTTTCACAAAAAATCATCGACAATATAACACAGGCAATCAGAACCATCGCACAAAACAAACCAATTATTCTGATTGGATATTCTGGTGGTGCATTATTGTCCGGTTTGATAATCAATCAAAATCCCGACATTAACGTAATACAGTGGATTACAATCGCAGGTGTACTAAATCACACAGACTGGACATCATATTTTGGCGACAAACCACTAACGAAATCAGCGGAATTAAACACCCTGCCCCAATTACCACAAACACACTATATCGCAGAACACGATAACGTTGTTCCAAATGAATTATCACAAAAATGGGCGAAAAACAAAAACCTGATAACAGTTCCAAACGCAACCCATGGTCGCCTTTCAAAAATAAAACTTCAATTCAATCATTGACAATATGTCGTTTTGTACTATAATATACAGTATGACAGATATAAAGATTTTTCCAATATTCAATCAATCCGCCCCAGGTATCTGGGATGATTTCATGCGCATCCGCACAGAAACCAGAAAACAGAATTACAACATCGAAACATCACAAAAAGATTTCAATGACACACTGGCAGAATTCAAAGAAAACTGGTCAAGACCAATTCAAAACTTTGCATTTGGCGCATACGACAACGATAAAATGATTGGTTTTATCAGCGGCACCTATGAAGTAAAACTTGCAAAAATAATGCACCTGTATGTTTTACCACAGTACCAAGGGCAACACATTGGCAAAGTCCTGTTAACCAGTGCCGAATCTGCAATATCCATTGATGCAGACACAAGCGATTTGATAGCCATGGGAAATTCAGATAAGTTTTATGAAAAACATGGATATTACTCTGAAACCAAGACAAACCACTATAAAAAATCATTAAAAAATTCTGGTCATTGCAGTGTTGCACCATCATTTCGTTGCATGCCAACACTAATAAACAAATTTGCAAAAATATCTGGAAAACCAAGTGAATCCTACGACCGCAAAAAGATAAACCAAGAACGCACACCCGTATTTATATATCGTGATGTAAATTCAAAGGTTACAGGTTTTGGCATATGTGGCACCACCCCAGAAATACACGCAACAAGCGAATGGGCAAAAAGCCGCATTGAAAAAGCAATAACCAAATATCGTCAAGAATTCATAGAAAAAAGCAAATAA
Source organism: Candidatus Enterousia sp. (assembly GCA_045657405.1). Classification (GTDB taxonomy): domain Bacteria; phylum Pseudomonadota; class Alphaproteobacteria; order Rs-D84; family Rs-D84; genus Enterousia. Next base: position 21,846 of record JAZOTB010000047.1, on the reverse strand, counting down.
AAAAATCCCGAAAATCGGGATTTTTTTATTTATGCTGCTTTCTTGGCATCTTTCATAACTTCCACAGGGGCTTTTGTTCCCTTTACCACATCTGCATCAATTATAATTTCAGCCAAATCTTCTTTGTCTGGCGCATCAAACATTGGCTGCATCAACACACGTTCCAATATACTGCGCAAACCACGTGCGCCTGTTTTACGTGCAACCGCCATCTTGGCAATTTCACGCAGCCCATCATCTGTAAATGTCAATTTAACATCATCCATTGCCAGCATCGCTGTAAACTGTTTTACAACCGCATTTTTTGGCTCAGTTAAGATTTTAACCAACGCATCTTCGTCCAATTCCTGTAATGTTGTAATCACAGGCAAACGACCAATCAATTCTGGAATAATGCCAAACTTCACCAAATCTTCCGGTTCAACATCTTGCAAGAAATTTTTTGCATTACGTTCTTGTTTTGATTCAACATGTGCACCAAAACCAATACCACGACGTTCACATGTACGATTGCCAATAATTTTATTCAAACCATCAAATGCACCACCACAGATGAATAAAATCTTGCTGGTATCCAGTTGCACCGTCGCCTCACCCGGGTGTTTACGCCCTGCACCACCGGCCGGAACATTTGCAACAGTACCTTCGATTAATTTTAACAAAGCCTGCTGAACACCTTCGCCAGACACATCACGTGTTAATGATGGGTTTTCTGATTTACGTGAAATCTTGTCAATTTCATCAATATAGATAATTCCACGGCTGGCACGTTCAACGTCAAAGTTTGCATTTTGCAACAATCGTGTCAGAACACTTTCAACGTCATCACCAACATATCCAGCCTCGGTCAAAGTTGTTGCGTCTGCAATCGCAAACGGCACATCCAAAATTCGTGCCAACGTTTGTGCGAACAGCGTTTTTCCAGTACCTGTTGAACCAATCAATAAAACATTAGACTTTTGAATTTCAACATTGGATGTCACAGTTACGTTATGTCTTTTGAAATGGTTATACACAGCCACAGACAGGGTACGCTTTGCCGTATCTTGACCGATAATATACTCATCCAAAAACGCACAAATTTGTGATGGGGTTGGCAATTTTGCCGCATCTTTGCTGATTTCACGTCTGTTATCATCTGCCATAATGTCGTTACACAGATTGATACATTCGTCACAAATACAAACATTGCGCCCACTGACCAATTTTTTTACTTCATAGACCGCCTTGCCGCAAAAACTGCAAAACTGACTATTTTCTGTATTTGGTGTTTTTTCATCACTCATTTTAACACGTCCCTGATTTACAAAAATTATTTACGTTCCAAGATGCTATCAATCAAGCCAAACTCTTTGGCTTCATCTGGCGCCATCCAGTTATCACGTTCCATCGCTTCGAACAATTCTTTTTCTTTACGCCCTGTAAATTCAGCCATTTGTTTAATTAATGTTTGTTTCGTGCGTTGCATTTTTTTAACACGAATTTCGACATCTGTTACCTGGCCTTGGAAACCACCCAACGGTTGGTGAATCATGATACTTGTATTAGGCAGTGCGAAACGCGTTCCTTTTTCGCCAGCCGCCAACAACACAGACCCCATTGATGCAACCAATCCCATACCAATTGTTGATACAGGTGCCTTGATATACTGCATCGTATCCATAATTGCCCATCCTGCAGACACATCGCCCCCTGGGGAATTGATATACATAGAAATTTCTGCATTTGGATTTTCAGATTCCAAGAACAATAATTGCGCCACGATACTGTTTGCCATTGCAGGCTCTATCTCGCCACCAACAACAACAATACGATCACGCAACAAACGAGAATAAATATCAAACGAACGTTCACCACGTGGTGATTCTTCGATAACCATTGGTATTAATGCCATTATAAACCCTTTTATTTTCCACAGAATTATACCACATTTTTCAATGTTTCGCAAATTTATCATATAAATAGGAAAAAACCATAAAAAAACAACCCCAACACAATTTTATATTAAAAGAATCCCCCGAATTGGGGGATTCTTTTTCACTGACAGAGATATTATTTATCCAATGCTGCCTTGATTTGGCTTGCTGGAATTGCACCTGGGAACGCTTCTTCATTGATAATCAAGAATGGAGTTCCTGTAATTTCAAACACTTGTGCCAAGTCACGAACGTTTGCCAATTCACGTGCAACAACTTCACCGTCCATATCTTGTTTCAACTGTTTTGTATCCAAGCCTGCTTCTTCTGCAAATTTCATGATATTCTTTTCGATTGCAGCAGCCAATTTTGCCTGGTCATCTGATTTGTCTTGTGGACGATATTCACGTGTCATAATCAAATCAACCAATTTTGCGGCCTTGTCATTACCCTGTAATTTTGCAGCAATCATTGCACGTGCAGGGCCATCACTCATTACGCCATGAATAGAGAAGTTTTTGATAACAACACGAACGTCATCGCGTTCTGCCAATACGCGTTCAATTTCACCGTGTACACGACGGCAGTAACCGCAAGAAGCAGCAGTCCATACATAAATTGTGTTTTCTGCAGATTCGTTACCCAATACAGGTGCATCAGCAATCATTTCATCTGCGTGATTGCGTACATATTTACGAATCATTTTGTTCTTTTCTGCGTTTTGTTGTTCCTGCATTGATTCAACCATTTCTTGAATAATGCCAGGGTTTACATCTGTCAGATAATATGGAACATACAAGCGGCAAACGCTGCCTGCGACCAACAACAATGCGATAACATTGATTGCTTTTTTCATATATACGGATATTGCAGATGGTTTTTTTGCATCCTGTTTTACCAGTTTGCTATTAAACACGTACAATGCGATACCCAATACTAGTACCAAGATTGTCCAAGTCATAAGTTTCTCCTTTTCTGTTGAACATGATTAACATAGCAAAATTTGAGAAAATGGCAAGGAATAAATATGTATTATTTTAATATTTTTCGCATCAGGGGCATTTGGGTGCCTTGTTGGGCACATATACTGTCCAGAAAGCGTAGGGTTATATCCAAATTAACAGGCAGTTTATATAATTTGTTTATATATGGTGCCGCACATTGGGTGCAAACAGCACGTCCTGTGCGTGGTGATAAATATTCCAGCGATTCGTATGTATTACAGCCAGAACAATGTGACAAGTCTAGTGCGTATCCTAATTCTTGTAATAATTTGATTTCCCAATCAAGATATCTTTCAGTGGGGGATTGGTTGATGTTTTGTAATAATATAACTGTTGCTTCATATAATTTTGGGTATGATTCACGTTCTGGCAGTAATGCCTGAATTAGCGAGAATGCAGAATTTATATATGATAGCGTCGTTGGGTTTTGCATTAATGAAACAACAAGATTTTTTTCATATTCCCAATGAAATACCCCCAATTGAGAGTCAAGGCGGGCGTTCCATGTTGTGTGACCGATTTGTCCAGCCAATGGCTTGTTCTGTTTCACAATGTTTGCACCACGTAACATACCGGTTAAAACGCCATGCTTGTATGTGAATATGTGTGCAATTGCATCACGCTCGTTAAAAGGGGTTATGCTGATTAAAATTCCATCTGATTCTAGTTTCATGTTGTGCATTATATAGACAAATTAGATAAAATACCAAATGATTTGTGTGCAGGGTTGTTTTTTTATGGTTTTTGCCTATATTTATGTTAAATTTGCGAACCTGTGAATTTTATGATATAATTTCACGAGAAATAAAGAGGTTTTTATTATGGCATTAATACCTATGGTTATTGAAGAATCACCACGTGGGGAACGTTCGTTTGATATATATTCCCGACTGTTGCGTGATAGAATTATTATGGTTAATGGACAGATTGAGCCAACAATGGCAAACAGTATTGTTGCGCAGTTGTTGTTCTTAGAGTCAGAAAATCCAAATGCAGATATTTCTATGTATATTAATAGCCCTGGTGGTGATGTGTCTGCTGGTTGGGCGATTATGGATACAATGCAATATATCAAGGCGCCTGTGTCAACAATTGGTATGGGGTTAGTTGCATCAATGGGGTCTGTTTTGCTGGCGGCCGGTGAAAAAGGTAAAAGATTTGTTTTGCCAAATACACAAATTATGATTCATCAACCATTGGCTGGCGCACAAGGGCAGATTACTGATATGGAAATTCAGATGAAACAATTCCAAAAAAATAAAAAAGTTTTAATTAAACAAATGTCTGAATTTACAGGACGTACTGAAAAAGAATTGTTTAATGCAATGGAGCGTGACAATTGGATGGATCCAGCAGATGCAAAAGAGTTTGGATTGATTGACAATGTGTTGGAACGTAAATAATTAAGTATATTTGGGGCGTATAAGATGAGCGACGATAAAAAAACAACAAATACAGAAAATAATCAGTTTTGCAGTTTTTGTGGCAAGGCTGTTTACGAGGTGAAAAAGTTAGTCAGTGGACGAAATGTTTGTATTTGTGACGAATGTATTAATTTGTGTAATGACATTATGGCAGATGATAATCGTCGTGAAATCAGCAAAGATGTTAAAAATTTGCCTACACCATCACAAATATATGCATTTTTGAACGAATATATTATTGGTCAGGATGCGGCAAAGCGTACCTTGGCGGTGGCGGTTTATAACCATTTCAAGCGTCACAATGTAACCGTTACGTCAAATGTTGAAATTCAAAAATCTAATGTTTTATTGATTGGGTCAACTGGTACTGGTAAAACATTGTTTGCACAAACTTTGGCACGCATATTGGATGTTCCTTTTGCAATTGCAGACGCAACAACATTGACCGAAGCAGGTTATGTGGGTGATGACGTAGAAAGTGTTTTGACGCGTTTGTTACAAAATGCAAACTTTGATGTAGAACGTGCCAGTCGTGGGATTATATATATTGATGAAATTGACAAGATTTCGCGTAAGTCTGAAAATCCATCTTTGACACGTGATGTTTCTGGTGAAGGTGTACAGCAAGCATTATTGAAATTAATAGAAGGAACTGTGGCAAATGTGCCAGCGGGTGGTGCAGGGCGCAAGCATCCGGGCGAAGCGACTGTTCAATTGGATACCAGCAAGATTTTATTTATATGTGGTGGTGCATTTGATGGGTTAAATAAAATTATTGGAAATCGCACATGTGAACGTCGCGGAATTGGTTTTGGTGCGCATGTAGAATCAAAACAAGAACGTGAATCTAAGAATTTCTTGCAGGATGTAGAGCCAGAAGATTTAGTAAAATTTGGTATTATTCCAGAATTGATTGGTCGTTTGCCTGTTATCACAACTTTACAGGAATTGGATGAAGATGCATTGGTTAAGATTTTAACAGAACCCAAAAATGCAGTTGTGAAACAATTTACTGCGATGTTGGCGATGGATAATGTCAAATTAACTATTACTGAAGATGGTTTGCGTGAAATTGCAAAAATGGCTGTTTCACGTAAAACGGGGGCACGTGGATTGCGTAGTATTTTGGAACGTGTTTTAATGCAACCGATGTTTGATGCACCAGACAAAGATGATTTGGCAGAAATAATAATAAATGCAGACGTTGTGTCTGGCAAAATACCACCACAAGAGATTATGAAAAGCGCGAAAAAAGTTGCTTGATAAAAAAATCCCAAATATTGGGATTTTTTTATTGTGTATTATTTTGTTTTGTAATATCAACAAAGTGTCCTGTTGATTCTGTTGATTCACTTGTGACTGTTTGTGTTGTTCCGTCACTATCGCGATAATAGTTAGATATATTAAGTGTTGTTGTGCCATTATCATAAATTTCAGAACCTGTTATATGATTATATATTTGTTTTTCGTTATGAATCCATATAAAGGAACCGCCGTTGCATGTTAGTACATTACTTGTATTTGGTACAACTGTTGGTGTTGTTTCTCCATCAATGCCAACGCAGTACAAAGTTTGTGTCCCATCATTTAATACAGCAATTGCGTTTTTTGCACACACAGATGTGCTGTGGTTATTCTGGCTCTCTTTATCGCGTGCAAAATCCTTGTATTTTTTGGCCTCTGTTCTTGAGGCTGTGCAACAAATTTCTGGTCCGTATTTGTAATATTTGTCTCCTGTACAACAGTTTGTTACGCCAGATACGACATCAAAGCGTACGTTTTCGTTGTCTTTGTCGTTGTTGGGGTCGTTGGCGTCTATGGGACAATATGCACCATCGGATGAGAAATTCACAAGTGATCTACATGTTCCTTGGTATGATTTTAAACCGTATCCGCATGATGTATCGCGACAACTGTCGGGTTTATCATTTGTGTTCGTATTGCGTGCAAACCATGATAGCAATGTTTCATTGTTTGTTTTGGAATTAATTAGAATTTGATTTCTTCCATTGGCACCTAGTTCTTTATCGGGTGCGTCTTCGCAATTTCCCCAAATTTGTTCCGCTAAGCGGCAGATTTGCCATTCAGTTACATCTGCTGTGTTTTTTCCATTATTGACAAGTTCCATAGCGCACCAGTCATGTATTTTTTTGTATTCATCACTGGTTGTTGAAAACTGGCCAATTTCAGTTTGTGTTTGTTCTTCTTCACTGACGATAGCAACGTCGTTACGTCCAAATCCATATAAATCTTCATATACATCACCACCTGTTTGATAATATGTTGCATCACCAAAACGATCGTATTGTTTCATAATTTGTGCAATGTTTTCAGCACCTGTATCGCGTATGCAATTTTTGACCTCGTTCCAGCATGCGCGACGTGAAATAATACTTTTACGGTTAATTGATGTATCTATGTTTTCACACAGACCAAAGTTACCAGAAATAGCAGAACATGTTTGTATAATACAGTTTTTACCAACTTCACGACATGTAGATAAAATTGTTTCGTATGTTTTGGTCGTAGTAATTTCTGTCATACCGGTTGTCCAATCGTTTGTTTTGCCATCAGGAACCGATGTTTGGGTTGCGTTTATCAATGCGGTACATGTTTCCTGTATATCATTACACATTGCGTTTATAGTTATGTCTGCTTTGACCCCAAATACAGATAATGCACGCGCATCAAAATCTGTTATAGTTTTTGTTGCATTACTTAGACACTGGGTCGTTAATGTCGTGCAAGATGTGCGCAGTTCTTCTAGTTTTGCATCTTGGGCCAATTTTATTTGGGATAATGCATCTTCTATGAAGGCATCCCAAACATACGTTGATATATCTTGGCAACTTTCCATTGCAGGTTCTAGATACACTTTTTTAGAATTCAAAAATGAAACAAATTTGTCGTTTCCAGGTGTCTTGACCCATGTTTTATCAGGCTGAGGTCGTGAAATTAATTTTGTTAAGTCTGCTAACTTTGTAGATAAAAACGCTTCGCCTGTTGTTGGGTCAATATATTGTCCTGTAATGTCCAAGCATTTTGACATTTTTTCACCGCAAACAGATCTGTCTGTTAACATGTCCAGCATTTTCTTTTTGCATGTCAGTATGTCATCTGCGTTTCGTTTTTGATGAATGTCCAGTCGGGACATATCAAGTAATGCGCTGCTTTCTAGTATTTTTGCACGTGCCTGTTCGTTTTGCGATTCGTATGATTTTGCAACGGTATTACAGTCCTGGGCAATTGACATTTGATATCCGCTTTCTGCAAGGGCAAGATCTTCACTGGTACATATTTCCATTGCCATTTCACGGCATACGGGCAGGGCGGCTTCATATAAATCTGTACCGCTTTTAGTTGTGGTTGAAGCGCCCATCAAAGAATCAACGCTATCAAATGCGGCATCTGTATTTAATGATAATGATATTGCATTAAGGTTTTGTGAAAACTGTTCGTCTTTGAAACTGCTGTTAAGTTTTTTAGAAATATTATCCAGCATTTTTTTTGATTGACTGCGATCGTCTTGAGAATATGCAATTTCACCTTCGGTGGCGGTATTTAATGCCATTGCATCTTCTTTGTCCATGTTGACAGTCAACAGACGTTGGCTGAAATCCATCAGTTTATCTTCTACCTTGGATAGCTGTTCCTTGGTTTTATCAAAGTCGTTAATTCGCGATGAACATGCGCAACGCTTTAATACAGTGTCTTTGTTCGCGCAAAATTCATCCATACATTCATAAAATAAATTGCGACATGCAGAATAATTTCGTGATTGTATTGTATCAATAGTAGGTGTTATTGTCCCTGAACGTGCGAATTTTGCAGTGGCTGCGCGATTTGCGTTACCTGTCTTGGATGGTGTGATGCGTGCAGCCCTTGATGATGTTGGTGTCCTGGTGCCAGTGCGTGTTGTGGCGCCGGTATTTATGGGTGTCGTTGTACGATTCGTAACGCGTGACGGTGCAGATTGTGTGCGCTGTTGTGTGTTTGAAGTCTGACGTGAAGATATGCCCTTGATAGTTTTAGATGTGGCGGCCGTTCGTGCAGATTCTGAAACTGTATTGCCAGAACGTGTGCCTGTTTGTTGAGTGACGGGTTGACGTTCGCGTACAGACACGTTGGCCTTTTGTGTGGTGTTTGTAACACGTGATGCAGTTGTTGTTTGTTGAGGTGTTTGTTTTTGTTCTGTGTTGATAGGTTTTTGACGATTCGTAGAAACTGCTGTCGTCATGCTACGACGTGTTGCAGCACGTGATGTGTCAATTTCTTCGTCAGCAAACGCCGCTTGGAAAGCAAGCGGTACAAGCAATACAGCAAAAAATAGTCGTATTCCCTTCATCCTTGATATGTGGATGTTAGCAAATTTATGAAATTGCGGGCAAGCAGAAAATATATTTATTTATATTATTTGCGCGTTGCCCAAAATAACGCCCAAATCCATCCAATAATTGACCAGCCGAAAACCCAACTTCCCAGACGTACTGCGTGCATATCTGGTTTACCTTTGTCGTTTTGTCGTGCCAACCATGCAGGAAATAATATCAAAGTTAATAAAATAACCGCACAAGCAGCATATTTCAAAACTATAAAGATTTCAGTTATATCAATCATTTTTGTTACAAAATGGGGGCCAAGGCCCCCCGTACATTAACATTCTGCTGTGGATTATATACCATATTTTGCATGATTGTCCAGTTCTTCTTCTATGCGAATTAACTGGTTGTATTTTGCCATACGGTCTGTTCTGGACATTGAACCTGTTTTTATTTGTCCCGCATTGGTTGCAACGGCTAAATCTGCAATGGTTGTATCTTCGGTTTCGCCACTGCGATGAGATATTATAACACCATAATTGGCATCTTGTGCCATTTTTATTGCATGGAATGTTTCTGTCAATGAACCAATTTGATTTACTTTGATTAAAATTGCATTGGCAATACCATTTGAAATGCCGCGTTCCAAGCGTTTTGGGTTTGTAACAAATAAATCATCACCCACCAATTGGCATTTGCTGCCAATTTGTTCTGTTAACTTACGCCATCCTGTCCAATCTTCTTCTGCCAGTGCGTCTTCTATTGAAATAATAGGGTATTCTGAGATTAATTGTTGATAGAATTTAATCATGCCATCAGAAGATAATTCTTGGCCTTCAAAATGATATGTGCCATCACGATAAAATTCAGATGATGCAACGTCTAAACCAATGGATACTTGTTCGCCTGGGATATAGCCAGCAGATTTGATTGCTTGGACAATTGTATCCAATGCCATGCGACTGTTGCTAAAGTTTGGTGCAAATCCACCTTCGTCGCCAACATTTGTGGAATGATTATTCTTTTTCAAAATGTTTTTCAGATGATGAAATATTTCTGAACCCATTTTTATTGCTTCTATTTCTGATTTTGCGCCGTTTGGTATAATCATAAATTCTTGGGCGTCCAGTCCATTGTCTGCATGTGCGCCACCATTAATTATGTTCATCATTGGGCGTGGTAATACGCATGGATTTGGATTCCCATATACATTTGCCAGATATTTGTATAGTGGAATTCCTTGGGATTTTGCAGCAGCATGTGCAACAGCCATAGATACTGATAAAATTGCGTTCGCACCCAGTTTTTCTTTGTTTGGTGTGCCGTCTAATTGTAACATTGTTTCGTCTATTTCGGTTTGATTGTTTGCATCCATTCCAATTAATGCAGGCGCAATTATTGTGTTTACATTTGAAACCGCTTTAAATACAGATTTGCCCATGTACATATTGCCACCATCACGTAATTCAAGTGCTTCAAAAGTGCCAGTAGATGCACCTGAAGGAACAGACGAACGACCCATTATACTATTAGATAAAGTTACGTCGCATTCAACTGTTGGATTGCCGCGACTGTCCATAATTTGGCGTGCATGAATTTTTGCTATTTTATACATTAATTTTTCTCCCTTGATAATGTTTTTGTGTAATTTCATCTTGCCTTAAAATGACGAAATATGTCATAATATAACCACATTTAGGATTGGATTAAAATAGAAAAATGTTTAAAAAGATATTTTCTTTGCTGTGTTGTATATTCCCAGCCGCTGTTTTTGCTGCGGATGATAATGTCGTAACCTTTGATTCTGGTGATGTTTCTGCAAGTGGTGTGTTAACAACATCTGGAAACATTAACTGGCAAAATGCAATCAGTTCAGGAAAAACGATTCGTTTTAATGCAGGAAACACCATTAATGATGTTGGTAGTACGTCTGGTACTGCATTGAATTTAGATGCAGGAATGTATATTGGATATGGTAATGTTTCAGATACAGATAGCTTATTAAGTCAGCCCGGTGCATTTTACGTTATGGGGCGTGATAATGATTTGAATTTTTCTATTAAGACCTATGAAGATATCAGTGTTGGAACAGAACTGACCGTATATGATGGTTGGAATTTTTCTGTTGAAGGTGTGGGCAACCCCGTTAATGCCGGATTGATAATTGGTACCAATGGTAATGTTGCAACTGTTGATGTTGGACAAAATGCTGTATTTGAATTGTTGAATTTAGATAATGTTCAGATAAATGGTGGCGTTACAGTCGGTCAGGGCGGGCAGTTTAATACGTCTGGTATAAATTCTTTGTCTGTTGGGGCGATTGAAACGTCTGGTATGGTTGGTGTGGATGTTGTAGGTAATGTGAATATTACGTCGTTGGATGTTCAAAGTGGGGCAACAAATACGACAATTGTTTCAGGTGGCAATATATATGTAACAGATTTTGTTACAAGTGTATCTGGTAATGTTGGACTTACGTCAGATGCATCTGCTGCTATCAAGATTGATAATGGGCTTAGCAACTATGGTTTGCAGATGACGTTATCAAAAGGTAATGTTTATATTGGTGGTGATTTTTATAATGCTGAAAATTCTTCTATATTATTAAAGAATTTAAGTAGTTTGACAGTAAATGGTAATTTTATTAATAATGGTAATATAGAAGCTGCGGTTATTGGGGCGTCTGTTTTTAATAATGGTTGGAATTTATCTGGTATGAATTCTGCAAAAACCTTTAAGTTTACAACAGGTACGCTTAGTTTGGGGACTAATAATAATTTATTAAATTCACTAGAAAATTTAGAGCTGACTGTAACGGCTGGCAATTTAACGCTGGATAGTGTGTTTAACCAAAATGCAAATTCTGGTATGAGTTTGAGTGCAACTGCCGGAACATTTAGTGCAAATTACATTGAAAATAATGGTTTAGTTGATTTTACTGAGTCTGTGCCAGATGTTTCCTTGTATATTAATGCGGGTAATGTTGTTTTAGGTGATGCTGGTAAAATGGCGGATACTGCTATTTTAACAGTGGCAAGTGCGAATACACAAGTTGTTGCATCTGGTTTGTTGACTGTTAATGGTGTTGTGTCAAATCAGGGGATGACAGTTTTAAGATCCAAGAATGTACAATTGGCAGATGTATTGAATTCAGGCGAAGAATCAGAATTAAATATAGGTTCGTTAACAAATACAGAAGGCAAGATAGTTGTTAATAATGTTACAAATAAGGGTGGCAAAACTATTTTGTATGCAAAAGACATAGATATAAATGGGGTGTTACAAAATACGGCTGGTGAAACTATCGTTAATGGTTCTGATACTGATGGTTCGGCAATGCAGATTGATTCGTTGCAGGTTACAGGTGGTCAAGTAACTGTTAATGCTGTGGCAACGGATGTTGCGGTTGGAAAAGGTGGTATATCTGTTAATGGTGGAATATTAGAATTTTCAACAAATGTAGATAATGTTGCTGTTGACGGCAATTTGTACCTGAATGGTGTTATGAATATTCAGTCACCAGTATTTTCTATTAGTGCTACTGATATTGAAGTAGTACAGGGAGTTAATATTGCTGAACCTGGTCGTTCAGTGCAGTTTGTATCAGAAGATATTAGTGTAGGTGGTGCGGTTAGTGTTGCGCAAGGTTCACAGTTATTTTTTGGTTCAGATACAGTAAGTGATACATCTGAGTTGGATATTAATAATTCGGTTACTGTTTCAGGCCTTTTGGGAATTTATTCAAATTCAGCAAAATTTAATTCTTTGAACAATACAGGTTTAATTCGTAATTATGGCAACGTTATTACGGTAGATAATGGTGGTATTGATATTAAAGGAACAGTTCGTTTTGATGCAGATGAAACATATGGTTCTGGGTTGTCTTTGATAGGTGTTGATAGTTTTACTTTAACAACGACAAATGCAGAAACAGATATTAAGTTGGGTGCTTTGTTTATTAATAACGGGAATATATTATATTTGAATTCTGCAAATGATATTGCTGTATCCGATGTATTCGGAAATGCAGGTTCTGTTATCGCAAATGCAACAGGCGATATAACAGTTGATGCGCTTACTACGAACGAAGGTCTGATTACTTTGAATGCTAAGAATATTAAAATGAGTAGCATTAATAATGTTGTCACTACTTCTAATGTTTTATTGTTTGCAGATAATAGTGTTAGTATCGATGGAATTTCAAATTATGGTGTATTCAAGGTTGCAAAAACGGGCAGTTCTGGTGAAGCATCTGCAAACTTAACTGTCAATGGTAAAATAACCAATTATTCTGGAACTGTTGATTTGTTTGCACAAGAGTTAAATGTTGCGGATATTGATGTCCAAGGTGGAACCCTTTGTTTGTATGCTCCGAAAAAGTTGAATGCGGGTACTGTACAAATTAAAGGTAATCTTAATCAGGGGATTGTTGGTGGTGCTGTGAATATTATTAATACTCCGGAGGTTGAGTTTGCTGCCTTGAAACTAAGTGGGGATTTTGTTGCTGATGATAACAGCAGTGTTTCTTATAAAATTACAGGCGTGATGTCTGCGAATACAATTAACATAGCATCGGGTTCTAGTGCTGATTTTAGTGTTAAAAGTATGAGCGTTTCTGGTATTGAAAACAATGGTAGTTTGGTTGTTACTGCGACCAATGGTATAACTGTATCTGGTGCAATCAGTAATGAGCAGGATAATGCGTCTGTTGTATTGGATTCCGGGGCAGGGATGTTGTTTGCAAACGATATCAAGCCAACTGGGGGTAATATGGTGTTAAAGGGGGCTGGATTAAAGGCTTCTGATATTAATTTTGCTGATGTTTTATACCAAAATGTTGATGGTAATATGTTTAATATTGATTCTGATACATATGTAATAAGTTCTGATAATTTGAATTTGGCGGGTATAAATCAAAATGGTAATATGACAATTAATTCCAGCAATATTGTAATTGGTCAATCTGGTATCGTGGCATCTGATTTACAAATTTATGCCAGTCCAACTACAAATTGGATGAATGTCATGGTTGGGCAAGATGGTATTGGTGGTATTTCTGGTAATGTTGGACTGTATGGTTTAGGCAGCATGTCTGTTCAGGGTGACTATATCTTTAATGATAATAGTTCTTTGATGGCTGCGGTATTAGGCAAGGGTGATACAACAATTAATTATTGGGCTGATATCAGTTTAGAAAACGATGATACTTTTGGAAAATTGATTTTACCAGATAACCCAAATCCATTAATCAGTGTTGGTGGTAAGTTTATGTCTGATGTCAGTATTGATAATCTGGGATTGGCGGATTCAGGTGTCTTAGAAGATGCACAGATGGGAATTTATATTTTTAATATGCCCGAAAATGGTACTGCGATATGGTTGTTAAAAGCCGAAGATGGTGTGCATGATATTTCAACAAAAATACGCAATATAAACGTAAAGTTCTGTAATGCTGATATGTCACACTGTGTTCCTTATTTTAATGATTTAGCGGATGGGTTGCCTGCGTATATTTCTGTTCGCGATTGGGATGATGATGGTACACAGGACAGTTTATTCGTTGTATTTGATAATCGTTTTGGTGGGCCTGTTAAGATTTTTGAAGTTCAACCAATTGTTGCGCGTGAAAAAAAATATTTGTTAGGTGAATATTATGGTGCGGGTGCATTGGATAGCCTTGTCACAGGACACTTGTTTTCTAGCAAGTTTTATAATGATTCACCAATAGAAGTGATTCCTGAAATATTCAAGGGGACCAAGTTTGAAAATATTATGACAGAATTATATGACCGCATGGAAGGTTATGTAGTTGATCGTGATGGTTCTGTATTGGCGAATTTTAGCCGTTTGTTTGCAAATTTTGAAGCAGAACAGGCAATTGGTACAATGTTATTAAACGAACATACAATTTTCCGTTCTTTTGAAGATCGTATGTTTGATGAATTTATCTGGAATCGTAATCGCAAGTTAAAGAAGGCATGGACTGATATTGAATTTGGCATGTTGTACCAGAATACATTGGATGGTGAACATGCAGACGGAAATCGTTTTAATATTTCTGGCGGCTTTGATTGGCAAGAATCAAATACTTTGAGCCTTGGGTTTACTGGTCATATATCACGTACGTCATCTGAATTGAATCAAGATGTTGATTTAAGTTTTATTGGGGTTAGTTTGACAGGTAATATAGATACAAGTGTTTCTGATACAAATATTGGCTTTGGTGCTTATTTGATGAAGACACTGGGTGAAAAGTATCGTATTTATGGAAATGCGTTCTTGGATGCTCATTTATTTGATATTCAACGTAATCAGAATTTTGTTGGTGCGATTGATGGAAATGGCTCTGCGTTCAGTTTGATTTCAGAATGGGGATTGATGCACGATATTTTGAACCAGTATATTGTTGGTAATGTTTATGCGCGATTTGGATATAATTTTGGTATGAAACTGTCAGAAGAAGTTGAAGGTACAAATTATATGAAAACGTTATCTGATGGGTATTTGATTTTAACACCAGGATATTCTGTAATTGCCCAGAAACGTATTTATCCAACTGCATGGTTCCAAATTCGTCCGTATGCATCGGTTGGTGTTGAATATGATGTTTTGGGTGTGCCAGATAATTTGGAATATAAATTTAATGGCGCATGGGGGAACAGTGAATATGCACTTGATTTTGACCCATTATGGGCAAATATTGGCGGTGGTGTTGAATTGTTGTCCGCCCATGGTTGGCAGGCAGGTTTGGATTATCGCTATCAATATAATTCAAGTATCCAATTACATAATATCAAGTTATCAGGTTCATACAGATTTTAATAAAAACCGCAATATGCGGTTTTTATTTGCAAAGATTTACAACCTATTGGTTGTTTGGAAAAAATTTCTGGTGCGCTGGCAAGTTCAATGTTTGTTTATGCATTTAATAAATGTTCTGGTCTGACGGGGGCATCGCCAAAGATAAATGGGCAATATCTGTATGAAATATGGCCGGATGCAACATGGAATCATGTTGGGGCAATGTATCGTGGCGCAACAGGCCTGACCGATTATGCTGATATACCAAGTAACTGGAAATAACAGAAAAAACTT
The DNA here is from genome assembly GCA_045657405.1 of Candidatus Enterousia sp. Lineage (GTDB taxonomy): Bacteria > Pseudomonadota > Alphaproteobacteria > Rs-D84 > Rs-D84 > Enterousia. The sequence goes on along the minus strand of JAZOTB010000047.1, from coordinate 6,088 downwards.
GACTTTTTTGTCAATTTAGTGTAATATATATCGTGTCAAAGCAGCATCGTTCGATGTCTGAAATCTCCAACAAAGGAATAATTTATGCATATTAATGAATTAAAGGCTAAATCGCCACAGCAGTTGCTGAAAATGGCAGAAGATATGGGTATTGAAAATCCATCACAGTTAAATGTACAACAGTTGCGGTTTGCTGTTATGCGTGTGTTTGCCGCAGATAAAAAGGTTGTTTTAATCGGTGATGGCGTTCTGGAACGTATGCAGGACGGTTTTGGATTCTTGCGTGCCCCAGAATCTAATTATCTGGCAGGGCCAGACGATTTATATGTATCACCAAATTTAATTAAAAAGTATGGGTTAAAGACGGGTGATTACATAGAAGGACAAATTCAAGCACCACAAAATGAATCTGAACGCTATTTTGCGCTGGAAACAATAGAACGTGTTAATGGTGATAATCCTGAAAAGTTAAAACATCGTGTTTCTTTTGATGATATGACACCATTGTATCCAGATGAAATGCTGAAAATGGAAGTGCCAGATGACAAAGACAAAGGACGTAATCTGTCTGCACGTGTTATTGATTTGATTTCCCCAACTGGTAAAGGACAACGTTCACTGATTGTTGCGCCACCTCGTACTGGTAAAACTGTTATGCTGCAAAATATTGCACACAGTATCGCAACAAACTATCCAGATGTTAAACTGATTGTGTTGTTGATTGACGAACGACCAGAAGAAGTTACAGATATGCAACGTAGTGTAAAAGGTGAAGTTATTTCTTCTACGTTTGATGAACCGGCTGCACGTCATATCCAAGTTGCAGAAATGGTTATTGAAAAGGCAAATCGATTGGTAGAAGCAGGACAAGACGTTGTTATCTTGTTAGATTCTATTACGCGTCTGGGGCGCGCATATAATACATGCGTTCCATCCAGCGGCAAGGTTTTGACCGGTGGTGTTGATGCGTATGCACTGCAACGCCCAAAACGTTTCTTTGGTGCTGCGCGTAATATAGAAGGTGGTGGTTCGCTGACTATTATTGCGACTGCGCTGGTTGATACTGGTTCAAAAATGGATGAAGTTATCTTTGAAGAATTCAAAGGTACTGGTAACAGTGAAATTATCTTGGATAGAAAATTATCTGATAAACGTGTTTATCCTGCGATAGATATTACAAAGTCGGGTACACGTAAAGAAGATTTGTTGGTCGGTAAAGAAATTCTGTCAAAGATGTATGTGTTGCGCCGTATCATCAATCCAATGGGAACATTGGAAGCAATGGAATTCTTGTTGGATAAACTGCGCTTAACCAAGACAAATGATGATTTCTTTTCATCTATGAATCAATAAAAACAAAATGCCCCAAAATGGGGCATTTTTATGTGTGAGGATTTTTATGCGATTGTATTTGATGTTGGCGGCAATAGCCGCTGTTTTTATGTTCTGCGTGTATTATGCGGGACTTTCAAATGGACAACAAAAATGCCAGAAAAACGTTGCGCAAAATAACGTTCAACAACAAATGGATTTAATATATCTAAAGGAGCAGATAAATGCAGAAGTTATTACTGCTGATACCGATGATATTCGTAGGCGCTTGTACGAAAAGTACACCATTGCAGATTAATTGTTGTGCACAGATTACTTGTACGCCAATATATGGTCGGGCAAAAGATTGGGATATTATCAGCGATGATTTGGCACGAAATATTTATCAGCATAATAAACTGTGCGAGAAAATTAATAACTAAGGTTGACAGTTTTATATTTTTGTACTATATAATAATGTGATGAGTGGTGATAAAATTATTTTAGTCAAAGATAAGGTAAGGGCAGGTGTAAAACATTCTGCGCTAACTGGTTTTTTGCGCCATAATTGGACACGTAGTAGCACTAGATTACAGCAGATTATTTATAATTGTAATGTGGAACCTTATTTAGGGGCGCTGCCACCAGAATTACGCAAATGTGTGCCATATGATAAAATCGCACAGATAACACGACAATTTCGTGAAAATTTAGAAAACTTTTTGATTCAAAACGGATTTGAAATTCGTGATATGGATGCAGACAGAATATATGATATCTCTTCACTTGGAAAGTTGTTTGATACAAAGTGTATCTTGGAAACCAAGGGTATAAATGTTTATGGTGTTAATCCTTGGGCTGGGGCTGTGGGGTTTGTATGTAAATTATCTTTCCCAGAAATAAATGCGCATTATGCATTAAAATTGTTTTTTGACAGACCAGCGGATTGGGCGGTTGTTCATCATGGACCTTGGTTTGAAATACCAACTGCGTTTGCCGCAAATCATGCCCAGCCGCGTGATAATAATCCAATTTATATGGCTTCATTAAAGTATGATATGTATATGATAACCAAGTGGGCCGGTGATGTACAGGATGGTATTGCCGGACGAGATAGAGATTTAACTGTGTTCAGAACGTCTGTTCAAGAAAATGGTGTCAGAAATCGTCGTAATGGTCGTATGATTGACTGGGGTGAAACTTTTCTGTCTGGATATGGTCATTTGTCTTATAGGGGTCGTAAATTAGTACGTCAGATATTGGCTGGGGATGAAATAGTAGTTGAAAACTCTTGGAAAGACGCAGTTACAGACTTTGACAAAGAACAAATGAAAATCGCATCGGATTTCGCGCGCGAATATATTAACAGCAAGCGTAGATAATTTTTTATAATAAAATATCAATCAAATCCTTGATAATTGTTTCGCAATTTTTATCGCCAGTTGGTGAATATTCTACAAATTCAAAACTGTATGCGTCTTGGAATGATTTTACCAATGTTTGTGCCATTTCAACAGTCAGACCACCAGATTCTGGAACCAAAACATCGCTAAAGTATTCTGGATTTATTGCATCAAAGTCAAATGATACGATGTATGGACGATTCCCGATTTGTTGGTGTATATTTGATATTACTAAGTCTAGTTCAGATAGATTATGTATGTCAGATGCAAATGAAATATTTATGTCGTGTTTAGTTGCGTGTTCAATTTCTGCAGGTTCAAAAGAACGAGTTGCGATATAAAATATGTTTTCTGGCTTTAATACGGGGCATCGTTGGGGAATAGATAACCAGCGTTTGTCACCATCACCCAGTAATGCACGTACATTTGTTCCATGTGGTGCGCCAGATGCCTGGGCACATGATGTTTCAGGGGTGTGAATATCCAGATGTGCATCAATATATACTAAACATAAATCGTCTGTGTTTAATTGATCGGCAATTGCGCAAAAGTGCCCGAAATTTATAGAATGATCACCACCAATTAAAATATGCTTGTCGTGTGGTGTTGCATTGTAAATTTTTTGTTGAATTTTGGCATTTTCACCGAACCTGTCCGAAGCGATTTCATCATGATTTAACTTATTTGGTGATACCATAATCCAATCGTGTGTTGGAAACATTGTTTTTACAACATCAGGCGCCAATGCAGGACCTGTTTCAATTATTTTTGCTGTGGCACCACGAGCGTATTTAATACCAATAAACTTTATCATTTGTATGATTCCACGATACTTTCTGCTGCGTTTTTAATTTTTTGTAATGATTGTTCGTATGTGTTGCAATCGCGAGATATTTCAGATCGGTATGCATCACGTAAATTTGTTATCATATATGCACATCTTTCTAAATACTGTGTACAATATTCGTTACCTGTAACAAACGCATTTTGTCCACGAACACGACTTTCTAGATCGGACCAATTGATTTTATTCAATGCATTATCAATGTTTGTCCAAGAACTGTCACCAAAGTATTTGCCAACACTGTTCATCCAGTATTCGTTCATTTCAGTATCAGACCATTCGGTTGTGTTTTTTATGGTTAAAATTTGATTAATCAATGATTCAATTGCAGGTTGATATTTTGCGTCAATCTGAGATAACTTGGAACTGCAATAGCAACGATTATATGCAGTGTCCTTGCGCAGGCAATAGTTATTCATGCAATTTGTATAATCAGCCAGACAGTGTGCAGAAGATGCAGGCTCAATTTCAGAAGAACGGTAACCAGAATTTGTTTCTGAGTATGTGGTATTGTATTTATTTTTGCGTGTTGTGCCACGTGCAGTTACAGCATTTCTGGATAATCCTGGTCGTGCAACAACACGACGTGCAGGTGCAGTTTGTGCAGATTGTGGCGTCATAGTTCCGCTGCGTGCTATATTTGTATTTGTTCTGCGATTTGTTGTATTGGATGCAGTGCGATTGGCAGGTGCAGGGCGTGGAACAACCCGACGACCAGGGGATAATTTTGTTGTCCTTACAACTGTATTAATAGGATTTAATGATTGTGATGTTGTAACACCTGGATTCAAATTAGTTCGCATCTGATTGTTCATATATGGGTACATATAGTTGTAGTTATATCCAGTTGTATTGGTTAATTGCGCATCACGTGTCGCAGCATATGTCGCTGTGACAGTGCAGAACAGGGTGATAAAACAGAAAAATATCCTTCTCATTTCTGATTTATCATAGAAAAAATAGCCAACACATACAAGTATAAAATATCCGCTGTATCAAGATTTTCCTTTTCAACCATATTGCCTGTTAATTTGACAGCTAAGGTTGATATTGTGATTTCTGTATTTTTATCTTTGTTATCAAAATTTAAAATAAATGTAATAAAAATTTGCATTTTGAAAAAATGATGTTATAATAGACTTCGTTTCGGGGTGTAGCTCAGTCTGGTAGAGTGCTTGGTTTGGGACCAAGATGTCGAAGGTTCGAATCCTTTCGCCCCGACCACGAAATTCAAAACCGCCACTAAGGGCGGTTTTTTGTTTAGTTTCTAATATCTTCACCGAGTTCGAGAGTTGTGTTTTTAGAACGTGCTGTTTTTAGCCTGTTCTCGAACTTTTTAAATTATTTTTATTGTATTTATAATTAATCTTTTTGTTTTTGGGTTGCTAAAATATTAGCAATATATTCTTGGTCCAAAGTTTCTCGTGAACTGTTTGTCAGATTATATTCGCTGATAATCATACGAATTTTCTTTAAGTCAAGCCCTTTACCATATTTTGATTCTAAAGCTGCTGATATACCCCCCAATAAGTCGTATAAACCGTCTACTATCTTATTAGATTTTCCATAATAATGATATTCGTATTCTTTGGTTTTCCCATCAAAATTATTCAACAAATCTTCAAGAGCCGGATAGTATCCAGCACCTGTAGATTTATTATGTATAAATTTTGCAAATTCTTGACAGCACACCCCCATGCTTAGCACGAATTCAAGAAAACTTGCTGGGTTTTCATTAATATTTTCCAATGCGTTATCAAAATCTTTACCAAAAAATTTATGTATTTTTTCTGCAAAATCACATGCCAGTTTTCCATATGCAGCTTTTTCTAATACTGGCTGATACAATTTAAATGCTTTTTTTATAGCGTTATCAGATATTTTCGTTTTTTTACTATTAGGTATAGTTCCTTCCTTGTTCTCGACAAACATTTCTGCTATTTCGTTGTTCTGTAAATCGAGTGCAAAATTATGTAACACCCAATATCTTGCTAATCTAGAATCATCCATTTCACTTGAATTATTTCCATTATTAACACTTTGTAATGTCTTAATTTGTCCCTGCAACAACTGATTTTGTGTTTCTAATCTTTGTTTTTCGATTTCCCACTGTTTTCTTTCTTCTTCCATGCGACGTCTTTCTTCGGCCAGTTCTTTAGATGAACTAAACATGTCTTTTAATCCCATAACACTATCCCTATGACTTAAAGTACATTCGTATTCTATCACAAAACCGATCTATTATCAATAACAACCAAAATTATCTTTCACTTCTTCAATCTCTCGCCCTATTTTAAGAATATCGGTTCGAGAACTGCTAATTAAGCACGACCAGAAAATTCAAACCGTCGCATTTGCGGCGGTTTTAATTTTCTGTTTGGAACGTACGGATTCAAACGACAAAATTCTTTTGTCGGGTTCGAACGTTTCACTCGATTTATCACAAGGTGTGATAAATCTGCGTGGCATTCGTGACAATTTGCCTACGTTTGACACTTGGCAAATTTACTCATTGTCGCCCCGACCAGAT
>JAZOTB010000046.1:0-35634 GCA_045657405.1 Candidatus Enterousia sp. | reverse complement strand
CGTGTGCTTCCAGTGCCCAAACTTCCATTTCACCCAAACGCTGGCCACCCATGTGGGCTTTACCAGACAATGGCTGTTGTGTAACCAATGAATAGTTACCAATTGAACGGGCGTGAATCTTTTCATCAACAAAGTGATGCAATTTCAACATGTACATAACACCAACTGTTACAGGACGTGCAAACTTTTCACCTGTCATACCGTCGTATAAGTCAAACTGACCTGTTTCTGGTAAACCAGCCAATTTCAACATACCACGGATATCTTCGGATGTCGCACCGTCAAATGTTGGCGTTGCCATTGGAACACCATCACGTAACAAAGCAGCCTGTGCACGAACATCAGTATCTGTCATTTTTTCCAGTTTTTCTGATGTTTCTTTACCATAAACCTTGCCCATTATGCTACGTAAATCATCTGTAACAGCGCGTTTTGCTTTAACTTCATCCAAAACAGCACCAATCTGTGCACCTAATGTGCGCGCAGCCATACCAAGGTGAGTTTCCAAAATCTGACCAATGTTCATACGAGATGGTACGCCCAATGGGTTCAGAACGATATCAACTGGTGTACCGTCTGCCAAGTGTGGCATATCTTCTACTGGGACAACCTTGGATACAATACCCTTGTTTCCGTGACGACCCGCCATTTTATCACCAGGCTGCAATTTCATTTTATGTGCAATATATACTTTTACTTCTTTCAGTACACCTGCATTTAACGAATTGCTTTCTGTTGCCTTGGATACTTCGGCATCTGCCTTTTCGTTCAACAGTTTTAATTTCAAAACATGTTGTTCGCGCAGTTCGTCAATTTTGGCCTGTGCTTCTTTATTTTTAACGACCAACTTTTTAACGTCTGTTGGTTTGATTCCTTCAAATACTTCGCCAGTTAATTTTTTACCAATAAATGGTTTTACACTGCCAGTACCGGATTCAATAACCAGATTTTCTGCAATTTGGAATACCTGATCAGCAAAGCCTTTTTCTATGATAGCGATTTCTTCTTCGCGGTCTTTGTTGATTTTTTCAATCTTTTGCAGTTCAATCATCTGGGTACGTTCGTCTTTCTTAACACCATGACGTGTTAATACATTAACGCCAATAACAGTACCCTCTTCGTTTGGACCAACACGCAAAGAAGTATCTTTTACGTTCAATGCTTTTTCACCAAAGATATTACGCAATAATGCTTCTTCTGGTGTCAACAATGTTTCTGATTTTGGTGTAACACGACCGACTAAAATATCGCCCTGTTTTACACGTGCACCAACGTAAATAATACCAGATTCGTCTAAATTCTTTAGCGCTTCTTCACCAACATTTGGAATATCGCGTGTCAGACTTTCTGGCCCCAACTGAGTATCACGAACCTTGAATTCTTTTTCTACAATCTTGATGGATGTAAATACGTCATCACGTGAAATCTTTTCAGATATAACGATAGAGTCTTCGTAGTTATATCCACGCCATGGCATAAACGCAACCAATACATTGCGACCCAATGCCAATTCGCCATAATTCATAGAAGAACCGTCAGCAATAATGTCGCCCGCAGAAATGCGATCGCCAACCTTTACCAATGGTTTCTGATGAATAATTGTTTCACTGTTAGAACGTTCAAATTTTTCTAGGTTGTAAATATCAACACCTGTTACAACATTACGGCTGTTCATACATTTAACAACGATACGGTTTGCATCAACAGATTCAACGATACCGCTATGTTTTGCAACCTTACCTGTACGGGAATCACGTGCAACTTCACGTTCAATACCTGTACCAACTAATGGTGCCTGAACACGCAATAATGGAACACCCTGACGTTGCATGTTTGAACCCATCAATGCACGGTTCGCGTCGTCATTTTCAACGAATGGAATCAATCCAGTTGCAATAGATACAACCTGACGAGGCTCAACGTCAATCAGGTCAATTTCTTCCTTGGCAACCATGGTAAATTCGCCATCAACACGTGCAGTTACTGTGTCTTCTGCCAAAACACCATCTTTGGTTGTTGGGGTATTTCCCTGTGCAATTTTATGTCCTAATTCTTCATCTGCAGTCAAATATACCATCTTGTCTGTTACACGACCATTTTCAACAACATAGTATGGTGTTTCAATAAATCCATATGGATTTACGCGTGCATAAGATGCCAAATGGTTAATCAGACCAATATTTGCACCTTCTGGAGTATGAATTGGACACAAACGACCATAGTGTGTTGGATGAACGTCACGAACATCAATGCCTGCGCGTTCACGATTCAAACCACCAGGTCCCAATGCAGAAATCAAACGCTTATGTTCCAGTTCAGATAATGGATTATACGCATCCATAAACTGAGACAACTGGGAAGTTCCCAAGAATTCAGATACCAATGACATCAATGGTTTTACATTGATAACATCTTGTGGTTGCATATTAGCAATATTTGGAGAAGACAAACTTTCGCGAACCAAACGTTCAATACGAACCATACCTGTACGGAAATTTTGTTCCAATAATTCACCAACTGTGCGAACACGACGATTTGACAAGTTATCAATATCATCAACTGTATCCTTGCGATCAATAATGTTTGTTAATGTCTTTAATACAGCCAACAAGTCACTTTTTGTTAACAAACGTTCGTCTTCTGGTTTTTTGCCAGAATCAATTTTCAAACGTTTATTCATCTTAAAGCGACCAACTGCAGACAAATCGTAATACGCAGGTTCAAAACCTTGACGCATAAACAAGTTGATTGCGGCTTCTAGTGTTGGACGTTCGCCCGGACGAATAATGTTATAAATTTCAATTAATGCTTCTTCACGATTTGTTGTTTTATCGGCCATCAAAGTATTGCGCATGTGTGCACTGATTGTAGCATTATCAATTGAAATCAAACTGATTTCTTTGATATTCATTTTATCCAAATCATTCAATACTTCTTCGGTAATTTCTGTACCTGCAGGCATCACAACTTCGTCACCAGACATAATTGGGTCAAACAAGTATTCACCAACCAAAGATTCAGGTAATACGCCAAAATTCTTGGATGTTTCCAACAATTTCTTCATACGTTTACCGTTCAAACGGTCACCCTTGGATGCAATAACTTTCTTATCTTTTGGATTAATCAAATCATAATTCAAACGATATTTATCCAGACCTTCAAAACTTGCAGTTTCACCAGTCCACAACTTGCCATCAAAAGATAATGGAATACGTTTATAGAATGTGCCCAAAATTTCTGAATCAGACATACCACGAATTGTTGTTTTGCGTGGTTCTGCCAACCATTTCTTTTCGTCTTCGGCCGCAGGCAAGCAACGCAACATAACTGTTGCAGGAACTTTACGACGACGGTCAATACGTACATAAATCACACCCTTGGATTCTTCAAAGTCAATCCAAGAACCGTGTTCTGGAATAATACGCGCAGTATATGTAATTGGGTTTCCAGCGACTTTTGCTTCTTTGGTTGTTGCAAACACAACGCCTTGGGCACGATGCATCTGAGAAACAATAACACGTTCAACGCCTGATGCGATAAAGCTGCCACGTTCTGTCATTAACGGCACTTCGCCCATAAATATTTCTTGTTCTTTGATATCACGCAAAGTCTTTTTACCATCTTCTGCGATGTCCCATAAAATCAATCTCAGCTTCAATTTTAACTTGCTAGAGTATGTCAAATTGCGCAACATGCATTCTTTTACATTATAGACTGGTTTATCCAATGTATATTCCACAAATTCCAAGTCGGCAACGCCGGCATAGTCTTTGATTGGGAACATAGAAGAGAATACATTTTGCAATCCCATATTTTTGCGGGATTGTGGTTCAACATCTGCCTGCAAGAAATTTTTGTAGGAATCATATTGAATTTCAACTAAATCAGGAAGCGGAGTTTGCAAAAAACTTTTACCAAAAGATTTTCTAAATTTCTGGATAACTGCCATCGGTTTTAATCCTTTTTTTGTGTGTTTTGTGCAAACAAACGAAAAGCAGGTCAAAAAGAAAATTCTTAAACAAATTGCGAATATTTTATTGAAATGATTAGATAACTAATTTTTTAATTATCATGTCACAATTTATTTAACAATCTCCTTTTTGTCCTGCTATCGTCGTGTGTGTTTTTTTGACATATGTCTTTTACGCCTTTGTGCCCGCATAGGATTTTCATCCCACGCGGGCGGCGTTCTGTTGTATTTTCATACAACTTATTTATTCAGAACTAAGTAGTTCTGTCGGGTGCGATGAATTATTTCAATTCAACTTTTGCACCAGCTGCTTCTAATGTAGCTTTCATTTTTTCAGCTTCATCTTTTGCAACTGCTTCTTTTACTGCTTTTGGAGCCGATTCAACCAAAGCTTTTGCTTCGCCCAAGCCCAAACCAGTAATGTCTTTTACAGCTTTGATAACAGCCAATTTGTTTGCACCAGCTTCTGCCAACACAACGTCAAATTCTGTTTTTTCTTCTGCAGCTGCAGCAACTGGACCAGCAGCAACTGCAACAGCAGCAGCAGCGCTTACGCCCCATGTTTCTTCTAATGCTTTGGACAGTTCAACTGCTTCCAAAACAGTCAATTTTGACAATTCTTCAACTAATTTTTGAATGTCTGCCATTTTATTTACTCCTATTATTAGGTAGGTCAGAATATCGCTATTCTGATTTTATTGTTCTTTTTTTCCATACTCTGCAGAAACGCGTGCAAGACGTGAACCTGGTTCAACCAAGATACGTGCAATAGTAGCACGGATTTCCAACAGGGAAGGAAGCTTGGATAATTGCAATACGCCGTTCGCATCCAGAACGTCTGCATCCATTTTACCGCCCAAAATTGTCAAATTTGGATGTTCTTCTGCAAATTTGGCCAAAACTTTGGTAACAGCCAAACCATCTGTTGCAACAGCAACAGCAGTTGGACGTTTCATCATTTCGGATACAGGTTCAAAGTCGGTATCTTTCAATGCCAACTTCATCAAACGGTTTTTGACTACTTTGAATACAGAAACCAATGGGCGCAATTCATTACGCAATGTTTCAAATTCTTTTACAGTCAAACCATGGTTTTCAATAACGAAAACACCGTTTGCATCTTTCAGGGACGACTGCAACGCTGAAATCAAATCTGATTTTTCTTCGCGTCTCATCTATTTTTCCTTCAAGCTTCTGTTTTGTTTAACTTTCCATCCAAGGTTGCCCTTGGGTGGGGCTTTGTTTCCTGCCCCAAAGAATTTTTCTTTGTCTATGATGGAAATTAAGTGTCGCCACACCATCAGTCTTGGACAGAAATCTTGTTTTTGCGATTGGGTTCGTGCCCCAATCGCAATTAATTATTTTGCATCTACTTTCAGACCTGGGCCCTGTGTTGTTGCAACAGAGATACCCAAGATATATTGACCCTTGGCGGATGCAGGTTTAATTTTCTTTAACTGATCAATCAATGCAACTGCATTTTCAACCAATTTTGCAGTTTCAAATGACATTTTACCAATACCAGCATGGATAATACCTTTCTTTTCAGCACGGTATTCAATCTGACCAGCTTTTGCTGTTGCAACTGCTTCAGCAACATTGTTTGTAACTGTACCCAATTTTGGGTTTGGCATTAAACCTTTTGGACCCAAAACGCGTGCAATCTTTGACATTTTTGGCATCATATCTGGTGTTGCAATAACACGGTCAAAATTAATATTGCCAGCCGCAACTGAATCAATCAGTTCTTCGCCACCAACAACATCTGCACCGGCTTTTTTTGCTTCTTCTGCAGCATTTGCAGTAAATACAGCAACGCGTACAGATTTACCAGTACCATTTGGCAATGATAACATACCACGGATGTTTTGATCAGCCTTGGTCACATCAATACCCAAACGGATTGCTATTTCCAATGTTTCATCAAATTTCTTGGATGCATATTCACGCAAAACTTCAATCGCATCAGCCAAAGCATACACTTTGTCTGTGTCCAAGTTTTTCCAAGTTTGCTGTTTCTTTGTCAATTTCATGATATTATTCCCCCACCTTTACGCCCATTGAACGGCATTGACCTGCAACGATATTCATAGCAGATTCAATGGTAGAGCAATTTAAGTCTGGCATTTTTGCTTCGGCAATTTCTTTGATTTGTGCCTGGGTCAATGTTCCAATAAAATCACGACCTGGTTTATGCGAACCAATTTTTGCCTTTAATGCCTTTTTAATATAATATGATACAGGTGGCAATTTCATAATAAATTCGAAACTGCGATCTGTGTAAACAGTGATAATACATGGAATTGGCATTCCAGGTTCTTTATCAGATGTTTTATCATTAAACTGTTTGCAGAATTCTGCGATATTTACACCAGCAGCACCCAACGCTGGACCAATTGGTGGCGCAGGATTTGCCTGTTTTGCAGGGACGACCAATTTAACCAATCCCTTTACTTCTTTTTTTGCCATTTTTCACTCCGTTTTTTTCGTTTGTGTCGTGGTACGATATGGCGTATCTACCACGGGTTGCTGTGATTTTACTGCATTTTTTTCAGAAAACCACAAAAAACTTTTTTTATTTTTGCTTCAACTGTTTTAACGCAGCCTCGTGTATAATTGCTCTGTACTTTTTAACAAGACGATACTTTGCATATAGACTTGCTATATAATTCTCAGAACACTCAACTTTTATTTTACCGTCTTCCGTTCTTACTAGTTGCGACCCATTCTTGACACACCCCAGTTTAATACACAATTTGCTTACTCCCTAGCTCTTGCCAAGCACGCATTTGTTGTTTTCTTGCCTTATCCCAGCATTCTTCCAAATACGCACGATATTTTTCTGGTATCTCCACTTTTTCTTTTACAGAACCATCAGAAAACGACAGAAATTTTTGCATCTTATACTCTTTCTACCTGACCGAATTCCAGCTCCATACTTGTTTCACGACCAAACACCAGAACAGTCACTGTCATTTTCTGTTTTACATTGTCAACTTCGGATGCAACACCGTTAAAGCCAGCAAATGGACCATCAATAACATGAACTTCTTGTCCAACTTCGTACATAACATCATCTGCAACAACAGAACCTTCTTCAACCTGTTTCAACAGACGACGCGCTTCTTCTTCGCTGACCGCAATTGGTTTTTGTCTGGCACCTAAGAACATTACAACCTGAGGAATTTGTTTAACCAATGTAAATGTTTCATTATTCATAACCATTTGAACAACGATATAACCTGGAAAAAACTTTTTTTCTGTTTTTACACGCTTGCCAGCTTTAACCTCTGTAACTTCGCGTGTTGGAACCAAAATCTCACCAAACAACGCATTTAAACGACGTTTATCAATCTGTTCACGCAAACCACGCGCAACTTTGTCTTCGCACCCAGTATGAACATTCACAACAAACCACTGCATTTTTTCTTCCATCTGCACTTCCTTTGACCGTTTGTTTTTTTCCCTAGAAAATCCAACCAACAATTGCGTTCAGGATACTGTCAACAACAAAAAAGAACAGTGTCGCTAAACCAGAAAATACCAATATCATAATAGTTGCACGAATAACACTGTCACGTGATGGCCACACAACCTTGAACCACTCACTGCGAACCGACTTAAAAAAATCAAGTATTTTCTTCATAAAATCTGCCTAAATTACGTAATTTACTGTTAACTATTTCTTGGCAGGGGCAGAAGGAATCGAACCCTCATCCGCGGTTTTGGAGACCGATATTCTACCGTTGAACTATGCCCCTTTGAACATACTTATACCCGTCTGATGTACCGCATGCCAATACAATAGTCTGTGACACAATAGCACACCGATACAAAAAATCAAGCGGAAATATTATAATACTTTTCATTTTTTCTAGCAAGAACATTTTTACATACTTTTTTTAATATATTATTGATTTTTATAAAATTTCCCTTGCATGACACAACTATTTTTTTCTACAATCATCATAATCAAGGGGGAGAAGTACTTGAAAAACCGTGTAGAACCGCCAGTTTTGCTATCTAGAATAATGACCTTTGTTTTGGCAATGGCCTTGGTTGTGTTGGGTGCATTAGGGATTACTATATATAATATGTTCCCTTTGAACAGACCACAGGTATTCTTTTTAACATCTACTATTCGTGACAACCAAGACATCAAATTGATAGAAATGCAGCCACGAAGCGAAAATACCGATAGATACAAGCAAAACTTTGTCCGCGAATATATAAGACGCAGAAATGAGATTTACGCAAACGCAAATGAAATGAGCAAAAAATGGAACAGCGAAGATGGTGTCGTTAGAATAATGTCAACAGATGAAGTTTATGCCGACTTTGCAACATCTGTGCTGTTTAATGAAATTATGAGCAATACCGTACCAAACATTCCAGTTCAATGCATTGTGAATTTTGATGGCGCACCTATGCATATGCCTTCTGAATCACAAATTTTAGATACATATCAAACAAAAATTAGTTATAATTGTGCAGATAACACTGGACTAGTACTAAAAAAAGATTATACAATAAGAATGAAAGTATTAACACAGGACGGCACACAAATAAGATGGGCCGACCGTATTGATAATCCACTTGGATTAAAAGTGGCAGAATATACAATAATATCTGGTGATGGGGATCCATTAAACACTGGATTCTTGACAACAGAATAAAATACAGGGAAGGATTGGTATGACATTTGCAAAATTGTTCAAATTTAATGTTTCTATTTTTTGCTTGGCAGGTCTATTATGTTTACCTGCATATTCCGAAGAATACGGAATACAAGAAGCATGGGATAACCCAACTGCAAATATGGCCAGTGGCAGTATCAAACCGGGATACGCACAATTATCATGGTCTGCAGGCACTGTATTGCCAATAAAGTTGCGTAATGGTATGGTAACGATGATAACATTACCAAATGGCGAACAAATTGCAGATGCATTTGTTGGAAATCAGGGACTGTTTTCAATAGAAGCAACCCAAGGTGACAGAACTATGTTCATTTCGCCAGATGCAGCAAATCAAGGTTCAGATACTAATTTAATCGTTACCGGAAAATCGGGCAACAAATATATATTCTATTTGCGCAGTGAACCATCAAATTCTAGCGAAATTACATATTCGCAAGTTGATATATTATTAGATGGTAACGCAACACTGCCAACATCTGGTGTGACTGCGAATTCATCTGGTGGCGCAAAATCTATATTCAAGAAATCTGCACCTGCATCTGGGGTCGTTGGTGTTGATGGCGAAGATTATGGTTGGATTAAATCAATGAAGATTGATCCATCTGAATTTAGATTTGATTTGGATATATTCGTACCAAATCCTGATGATTACGTTATCGCACCAGAACGTGTATGGCGTGACAGAATATTTACATATATTGACTTTGGCGACAAAGTTATATCAATGACACAGCGCCCTGTTGTATCGTTACTAGTAGAAGGTGGCGAATCTCCTATTGGGTTCCGCACAGATGGTGAAGACGGAAGATTACTAATCGTAGAAGCCGTTGGCGATATGGTTCTGCGTAGCGGTCAAAGAATTGTTTGTATAAAGAAACGTGAAAAACCATTCTTGATTGCAGACACAGCATCTGTTATGGCATTGGCTGAGGCGAACGTTGCACAAAGTATGTTATCAGGGCAATCTTTGAATAACATTGCATATACAGACAGTATGGCCGCAATGAGCATGGGTACAAACTATACAGGTACACCAATGTATGTCGGTAATACAGCAACTGTTAACCCAATAAATGGCGCGGGTTATTATATGCCTAATGGATTTACTGTACCACAGACAATGCCTTCATCTGGCAGTGTTGTAAATATGTTGCCAAAAGAACGCAATACAGCGGGCGCATATTTACCACAAACAAACATACCTTTAATCGCAAGTAATCAAACAGGTGTTGCAATTGAATTGAAATCTGACACATCTGTAAAAGCCTTGGAAGATTATTGGACAAACCTGTTGGCTAAATTTAGTGGCGAAGACGGTCAAGGATTGCTAACTCCATATAAAGACATGGTATTCTTTGCCGTTGATGAACAAGGTGTTGGTGATTTGGGTGCTGCATCATCTGCTGCACGTCAATATCGTTTACGTATTGGACCATTTGCAAACATTGATACAGCGCAAGCATTGTGCGACAAAATGCTGAAATTTAGTGGCACAAGTTGCAGCGTTGTTCGTATGCAATAACAATCTGATGTACGATTATTAGTGTGGGTATAAAATTATGACAAACTTGAAACAACAGTTCGCAGAACTAAAAGAAAATACACCAAAACACATACAATGGCTGCTGTTGGGGGCTGCATTTGTAGTGGTGATAATACTGTTAACATTGTTGTTTAGTGGCGAAAAAAAGCCCAGTTTGTCTGATACAAACAAATCTGTACCCACACTAAAAATAGATCCAGATATCATAAATTGGTCTGATATTGTTGTCGGTCAAAAGAAAACACAACCAATAAAAATAACGGCAACTGCACCTGTAAAAATCAAAGAGGTTAGATTACACAAAGAAATCAAAGGATTTCATATCACTGATACGTGTAAAGCGATCAGACAAATAAATGACAAAGTTGCATGCGTCATCACAGCAATATATGAACCAACCGCCACAGCAAGCACAGAACAGTTACCTATATTTATTGACTGGCATGATGCTACGGAATCAGATGCAATTACACATTCTGATAAAATTGTTTTATCGCTGGGTGCAACATCGCCTGTTATAGAAAAAAAGGCAGACCCCGTCAAAGAAATCAAAGAAACAAAAACTGTTGCTGAAGAAAAACAGGAAAAAGTATCAGAACCAAAATCAGAAGAAAAATTAGAACCTGTGCCAGCAGTGCAGGACGTTGCAGATATTTCCGAACCAGATGAAATCATTAATAAACCAGAAACAAAACCCGTAAAACAGGAAATAAAAAAAGAAATTGAATCAATTGCACCTGCAATAAAATTTGAAGAAGAAGACACATATACACGCCCACCAGAATCATGTTCTGATTTTGCGTTCCCAGGATATGATAATTGGGGTCGTCAAATCGGATGGATAAAACCAGAAGCGGGCGCATATAAATTTCATCCTTTTTCTGATACTGAATGTGATACACCAACAGGTATATACAATCCAGACACAGGTATTATCACAGACATAAACAGCAAAGGAAAACGTATTGGCACAGACGCAGAACATATTGGTCGTGCAATAATGATTGATGGTAAAATTCCAGAATTATCTAATGCACCTGCGATAAAAAAAGTTAATCGTGCAAGACAATTATCTAATGACGAGCTGGATTTAGGTGCCGTCACAACAACAGGCAAAGGCGCAGGTCGTTTAACTAAAGATGGTATGACTGATTTTTCAAACACATTAAACCCCGCACCAGCACCGCAAGTTAGTTACGCATCTACTGGCGATACTGTTGTATCATCTGTGATACATGACAGACAGTTCTTGTTACGTCAATACAAACCAATTCCTGCAACAATTGTGTCTGATGTTCGTGCAGATCCAGAAGCGTTGAATAACAACTATCTTCCGGTACGTGCAACTGTTGATAGAAATGTTTATTCTGACAGTGGTCGTAACGTTATTATACCAACTGGTACATTAATGTTGGGATATGTCATAGGTGAAATACCAGGACCATATACTTCAATTGGCAGAATGAACATAAAATGGTATCAGTTCATACTACCAAATGGTGTTGAATTTAATTTTAACGGAGAAGGCCAACATCCATTTTCTGGCGATGCCCAAGGACGCGCTGGCATTCCTGGATACGGCAGCACAGATTATCTGGAACAATTCTTTATGCCAATGTTAACCGCAATCGTTCCCGCGACTGTTAATTTAATTGCGCCAATCAGCGATGCATTTGTAAATCAGATTGATTTGGATAATAATACAGTTGTCCAAAGTGGCACAATGCGTTCATCAGAAATGGCAAAAAATGAAATCATTTCTGCATGGAACAGCGTTGCACAAAAATTATTGGTTGATATGATGGATAATACTGTACCACCATTTTCTATTGCTGCGGGCACACGTATAACTGTATATTCACCTGTTGATTTGATGGTAACTTGTGACGTTCCATCATCTGGTAGAAAATGCGCTGTTGCAGAATACGGCCCAAACAGACGCACTACAACACACAACAAAGTAACTGCAGACTATAGCGACGGTTCTTGGGTTGGTCAGGCGCGCTCATTTAATATTGGAAAATACTGTGTTACAAAAGGCGGCAAGAAAACAGCAGACGAAAAATGTCAAAACCCTAGCGAATGCGATGGATATGATTATAGAACTGTATTAATGTATTGCGAATCTTTGAACTATAAAACAAAAACAGAAGTAAAAATGGATGCATACAAGGCCAGTTCAGAAGAAAATTATCAAAAAACATATGGTGGCGGATATGACGAAGAAACGGGTAAATTCCAAGGTACAAAAGAACAACAAACTGCATATGATGAAATGGTTGGCATAACATATGATGATAATGGTGTTGTTGAAAATCCGTTTGGATCCACAGAGCCAAGTGCACCAGCAGAACCTGTTTTGACATGTATGGATGGATCTTTGCCGGATGCAAATGGTTGTTGCGCAGGTGAAATCTATACGGATATGGGCGAAATGGGATTCAACTGTTGTCCAGAAACAGGTGGCGACTGTTTCCCACCAATATTATAAAATTGGTACATATAATAACTATAACCCACCACAAGGTGGGTTTTTATTTGTATAACAACAAAACTAAAAGGAAAAGAAAAAATTATATAAGCATATATTTATTAGTACGCATTCGTGCGTACTTTTTTTTATTAAACAAATGATATTAACCGCAAAAAGCATAAAAAAAAACGATTCGTGATACACAATACAAATTTTATACCCGAATCTGTTTTCCGATTCACGTTTCAACCATTGGTTGTAATGTTTTACAGGAATCTTTTCTTAGGTTATATATCTATCAAGTAATCATAAACAAAAAGGAGAAAGAAAAATGACATCAACATTCGCAACAATGGCATCAATTGAAAAATTTCAATCAGCAGAACAATTATGGTTTTGGTTTTTATATTCTAAATCTGTCCGAAATGATTTTTGTCGTATGCGAAATACTCCAACAAAAAGACCTTGTGAAATACTGGATGTCGAAACAATGATTACCAAACTGTATTTGTCTGGAAAACTAACAAACGAACAATTAGAAACAATGAAAAAATTTGGCGACAAAAGACGTGCACCACATCAATATATATGGAGTGAAAATCGCGCTGCCGCACAGTGGTCAGCCGCAATGGATGTCATAGAACAAACTGCACAAAAATTAGGTTGGATTGAATAACAAAAGAGTAAAAAAATGATTATTATTGCTTTTTCTTGTAAAACTTCAAAACTAATTCCAAAAATATTATGTCGCAAATATAAACACGTTGCACCAATCGCTGTATATAAAGATAAAATGGTATTATACCAATTTATAAGACAAAATATTGTTGTAAAAATACACCTAA
Organism: Candidatus Enterousia sp.; assembly: GCA_045657405.1. Classification (GTDB taxonomy): domain Bacteria; phylum Pseudomonadota; class Alphaproteobacteria; order Rs-D84; family Rs-D84; genus Enterousia. Next base: position 22,103 of record JAZOTB010000046.1, on the reverse strand, counting down.
GGATGAGCGACATATCAAGATTACAGATGTATGGTTGGAAATTTATATACCTGACAGGCGATATTCCTGATACATTTAATACAAAAAAATGCAAAACATGTGTACAAATAACTAAACGTGCAATATGTATAAAAAATTGGAAAATACAAACACCAAATTCGCTGTATAAATATTTACAACGATAAAAAATCCCCCAACATTAGGGGGATTTTTTTACTGAATTACTTTTTCAAAATCATCTTCACCCCAAATGGTAATCCCTAATTGTTGCGCTTTGGTTAATTTACTACCTGCATCAGAACCCGCGATAACAATATCTGTTTTTGATGAAACACTGCCTGATACAATAGCGCCCATATTTTCTAGTATCTGTTTTGCAGAATCACGCGTATATTTTAATAACGTTCCAGTTAACACAACCTTTTTCCCTGACAGCGGACCATCAGTGTTTCTTGATGACATATCTGCATCTTGAATATTTATTTGTGCCAATAATTTATCCAGCGCAATTTTATTATGCTCATCTGCAAAAAAGGACACAATCTGTTCCGCCATAACATCGCCAATACCATCAATATTTTTTAATTTCCATAATGGCGCACTGCGAACAGCATCCAATGTTCCAAATGAACGCGCCAAGATTTTTGCAGTTACCTGACCAACATCTGGAATTCCAATTGCATATAAAAATCTATGCAATTCAATATTACGAGCATTTTCAATTGATTGATTCAAATTATATACTGAACGTTCACCAAAACCATCCAAATTTTTTATTGCATCTGCGTGTTGTTCTATCAATGTAAAAATATCAGCAGGTGTTTCAATCCAACCACGCGAAATAAAGTTTTCTAGCTGTTTAGTCCCAAGTCCATCTATATCAAATCCTTTGCGTGAAACAAAATGTTCCAGTTCACCCAGCCTTTGTGCTGGACACATCAATGTATTAACACATCTGCGTGCAACCTGTCCTGCTTCTTGAACAACATGACCACCACATACAGGACAAACAGAAGGGAATATAAAATCTGTTGCACTAGAACTTTGTTCTGCAACACCAACTATTTGTGGAATAACATCACCAGCACGCTGAACAATTACTTTATCGCCAACACGAACACCAAGTCTTTGAATTTCATCAGCATTGTGTAAGGTAGCACGCGAAACAACAACACCTCCAATATTAATAGGTTCTAATTCTGCAACAGGGGTAAGAACGCCAGTACGCCCAACCTGAATTGTGATATCACGCAAATCAGTAATTGCACGTGCAGCAGGAAATTTATATGCAACTTCCCAACGAGGACTGTTTGCACGACTGCCCATACGTTCTTGTGTGGCAATATCATTTACCTTTAATACCAAACCATCAATATCAAATGGTATATCCGGACGCAATAACATAATATCATTATAAACAGATTCAATTTGTTGCAATGTATCTGCGTGTCTGGCCCAATAACGTGTAGTTTTAAAGCCCCATGATTCCAATCTATCAAAATATTCTGACTGTGTCGCAAAATCACGCTGTGATATTTCACCATACGTATATGCAAACGCACTCAGTTTTCTAGTGGCTGTTATCATTGGATTTAACTGGCGTAACGAACCAGCAGCTGCATTACGTGGATTTGCAAATTGCTTTTCTGATTCTTGGTTTAACGCAATAAAATCATTTCGCTTCATATAAACTTCGCCACGAATTTCAATAACACTTGGGAAATTACCACTTAAACGCTGTGGAATATCAGGAATTGTTTTTAGGTTTTCTGTAATATCTTCACCCATGACACCACTGCCACGTGTAAGCCCACGAACCAAAATACCATTTTCATATCGCGCAGAATAAGAAACACCATCAACTTTTAATTCAATAAACATTTCTTTGCTGGTTAATTTATTAAACCAATCTGCAACCTCTTGAACATTAAAAACATCAGAAATAGATAACATCGGCACACTGTGCGCATAAGATGTAAACTTATCCGACACGGCCGCCCCCACATGCGTTGACGCGCCATTTTTAGCCAATTCTGGAAACATACTTTCAATTTCTAGGGCACGTTTTTTGACCGCATCATATGTCGCATCATCAACAACAGGTGCATCGTTTTGATGATATGCAATATCCCATGCTTTTAATTTTTCTAATAATTCACTATGTTCAGATAAAATAAATAAATCAGGTCCTGTTTTCATATACGAATTATAGAAAAAATCTTTGTATAAAACAATATGAAAAAAGAACAAAAAAACGCCCAAATGGGCGTTTTTTATTCCAATGTTCGTAAACTTATTTTTTCTTCATCTACGATAACAAGTTTTCCGGAATTTATATTAAACTGTCGCGCAGCATTAAACCCATCTCGCAAACCAAACAACTGATTGTCATAGATAGGAAATACACCACGCAATAAACACAACTGGTTTGCAATTACAGATTCATTACATACTGCAATAACTGGAATATCTGGCTTACGGCATGAAATTTCCGTAGCGGCAATCGTATCGCGTGCAAACACAATAATTGCAGACGCTTTGTTCAAATATGCCATTGAAGCAACTGAACGCGACCAATCATTTTCCGGTATATTTTCAACACGCGACCAATCATACGGATTTGCAATTGCATCTGCGTCTGCGTGAATCAAAATATTTGCCATTGTTTCAATTGCATTAACAGGATTAATACCAATTGTCGTTTCTTCGGATGTCATAGTTGAATCAGCACGTAAATAAGCAGCATTTGCAACGTCTGTAATTTCTGCGCGCGTTGGGAATTCACTGTTAACCATTGACCCAAGCATTTGTGTTGCAACAATTACAGGCTTGTTCATTTTTCTGCATTCACGAATTATATAACGCGAAATCGCAGGAACTTCGGCATAAGGAACTTCAACCGCTAAATCCCCACGCGCAATCATTATACCATCAGCGGCTGACGCAATGTCTGTAATACGTTCAACCGCATTTGGGCGTTCAATCTTGGCAATAATTTTTATTGGGTGCGATGTATGCTGTGATATAAAATCGCGCACTTCGGCAATATCTTCGGGACGCTGAACAAAAGATATCGCAACATAATCAGGATTTTTTGTAACTGCATATGCTAAATCAGCCCTATCTTTTGCAGTTAATACAGATGTAGATATTTCTGTATCAGGCAGATTAAATCCACGACGCGACCAAATTTCTGTACCACGTACAACTGTCGTTTCCACACTGGTCGGAGATACAGAATCAACAACCATTTCAATTTTTCCATCATTTAATAAAATTCTGTCGCCAACGTTCAAAGATGCCAACACATCAGAATCAGGCAACTGAACACGAGTTGAGTTTCCAGGCGTATCGTCTGAATCAAATACAAATTTTTGTCCAATTTCCAGCGGATATTTATGTTCTGTTTCAAAATTTCCAATACGATGTTTTGGCCCTTGCAAATCAATCATTATCGCAACAGGAATATCCAATTCATTTGAAATTTCACGTATTAAATCTATTTTATTTCCCTGAACATCACCTGTATCATGACTAAAATTTAATCTGCACATATTGACACCTGCGCGTATCATACGTGTTAAAGTTTCCCTATCCTCGCAATTTGGACCAATTGAAGCAGTAATTTTTGTATATTTGTTCATATTTACTTTTCCTGTCTGTTTTTGTTTTTCTTGATTTTTGTCTTTTATGGTATATCATAAAGTCATCAAATAAACAAGGGGAAAACAGAAATGAAGCAAGCAAATCATGGCGCAATTGACAACCAACAGTTAGTCAGCATTATTGAACGTATTGAAAAGTTGAACGAAGACACTGCTGCAATCGCTGCAGATATCAAAGAAATTTACAGCGAAGCAAAATCTGCAGGTTTTGACCCGAAATATATTCGTCAAATGATACGCCTGCGCAAGTTGGACCCAGATGAATTAGACGAAGCAGATGAATTGACACAAATGTATCGTAACGCATTGGGTCTGTAATGAAAGAATTTACGAAAACCGTTGAAGATTTTAACTGTGCCCATTGTGGCACAGTTGTTCATGGTAACGGATATACGAATCATTGTCCAAATTGCCTGTATTCCAGACATGTTGACAATAACCCTGGTGACCGCAGTGCAACATGTGGTGGCATGATGGAACCAATATCCGCCGAACCTGATGGCGACAGATTTATCATCACTCATAAATGTCAAATATGTGGAAAAATAAAACGACAAAGAACATCTGATAATGATAATATTGATGTAATCATTGAACTATCTAATAATAAATCGTTTATATTTGGAAAATAAAAACGCCCCGAAAAGGGGCATTTTTATTTACTGGCTTTGACCGCTGCAACAAAGGCATTAAACATCGGATGTCCTGTATATGGACTGGATTGAAATTCCGGATGAAATTGCCCTGCAACAAAAAATGGATGATTCTTTAATTCAATTATTTCTGGCAAACGACCATCTGGACTGCGGCCAGATATAACCATACCTGCATCTGCAAATTTTTGTTCCAAAGATATATCCATTTCGTATCTATGACGATGACGTTCGCTGATTTGTGTTACACCATATATTTTATGTGCCAATGTATCTGGTGTAATTTCACAAGGATACGCCCCCAGACGTAATGTGCCACCATAATTTTCAGAATCACAATCTGCAATAATATCAATAACAGGCGTACAATCCTTTTTGAACTCAGTTGAATTAGCATCTGTTATACCTAAAACATTTCTTGCAAAATCAATAACTGCAACTTGCATTCCTAGGCAAATTCCCATATATGGAACTTTGTTTTCACGAGCAAACGTTGCGGCCGCAATCTTTCCTGATACGCCACGCTCACCAAATCCACCTGGAACCAAAATACCGTTTATATCACTGCACTTATCAGGGCTAAAATCTTCGGCATTAATCTTTTTTATTTTTACATGAACATTATTTTGAACGCCTGCATGAAACAATGCTTCGTTCAAAGATTTGTATGCATCTGGTACATCAAAATATTTTCCAACAACACCAATTGTAACTGTTGGAATATCTGCGGACAAATACTTTTCAATTCTTTCAAACCTTGTCATATCACCACGTGCATGCGGTAAACCAAAATGGTCTGCAATAATATCAAATACATGTTGCGCTTCGTACGCCAATGGTATTTTATAAATATTATCTACATCAATACCGCTGATAACACTTTTTGCAGGCAAGTTACAAAACATACCGATTTTATCACGTTCTGATGCAGTTAACATACGTGGGGTTCGCACAATTAACATGTCTGCTTGGATTCCATTTTCCAGTAAATTACGAACAGACATCTGTGTTGGTTTTGTTTTTAATTCACCAGATTTTTCTAAATAAGGTGCCAATGTCAAATGTACAAACATAACATTTCTGCGCCCAACATCATTAGCAAATTGACGAATTGATTCCAAAAATATCTTGCCTTCTATGTCGCCGACTGTACCACCAATTTCACACACAACAAAATCTGTATCCACAGGCGCAGATATATATTCTTTTATTTTATTTGACACATGTGGAATCATTTGAACTGTCCCACCTAAGTATTCGCCACGACGTTCAGCATTTAATACATCCCAATAAATACGACCACCAGACACAGAATCATTTCTGGACAGCCTTGCACCCAAAAATCGTTCATAATAACCCAGGTCAAGATCTGTTTCATGACCATCGTTTGTCACATATACTTCGCCATGCTGAATTGGGGACATTGTCCCAGGATCAATGTTTAGATACGGGTCAAATTTACGTGCATGAACACTGTACCCCCTGGATTGAAGAAGGGCGCCACACCCTGCCGCTGCGACGCCCTTGCCTAAACTGGAAACAACACCACCTGTTATAAATATATACTTTGCCATAAGAATACCCCCTTATGTAAATCTATCGTACGAAAATTTTCGTTGCAGTGCAATCAAATAAATTTATATACTAGCAGTATGAAAAAATGGATAGAGAATCAATTTCCGAATCAATTCTTGTACATACCTTTTTTAATGGCCTTTGGTGCGGGATTATATTTTTGTAATTCAACAGAGATAAATTTAATATACAGTATATCGCTGTTCATTATTGCGGTTGTTGGTATTTTCTGTGGGAAATTACCCATAGTATTGCGTGGGCTGTGTATTTTTATTTTTGGTTTTTGTTATGCTTCTTTGTTTACACATATTATCAACACCCCACAAATTCCACATAACATGGATATCATAGAATTGGTCGGAACCGTTCAGGATATTGATTACACGTATGATAAAAATAGAATTTTATTATCGGTAAACGGCAACGATATTCATACAGGCACACAATCTGCACAAATACGCCTATCCATAGATCAAGATATTGTATTACCTAACATTGGCGATAAAGTACAAGTTACCGGCACTATTTTCAAACCCGCTGCCGCCAGCGCACCTGAAACATTTGATTTTGCACGCTGGGCGTATTTTAACAATTTAACTGCAACAGGATATGCAAAAGAAATAAAAACACTAGAATTTACACAAAACACATCCATAGATAATATACGAAAATTCTTACATCTTGAATCTGATTCGTTTTTAACTGACACTTTGATTCTTGGTTATAAATCTGCGGTTCCAAAGTACGAACAAATAACATGGACATCAACAGGTGTTGGACACATTTGGTCAATTAGTGGATTTCATATGACACTGGTAGGCGGATGGATTTTTGCTCTATTCTATTTAATATTCCGCAGTATTCCATATATAACAAGGCGTATACCTGCAAAAATTCCTGCGACTGTACTGACATGGTTTGGATTGTTTTTCTATTTATTGTTATCAGGAACAGATGTGGCAACTATACGTGCATTTGTAATGACCAGTTTGGTATTTATTGCTTTCATCGTTGGTCGCAGTGCAATATCTATGCGTAATGTCGCATTGGCATTTTGTCTAATATTTTTTATAAATCCACACTATGTAATGCAGGCTGGTTTTCAATTATCTTTTGCTGCTGTTTTTGGCCTGGTATGGTTATATCAAGACCTAAAACCTAAAATGCCACAAAACAAATTATTAAAAGTATTATATGCTTTGATACTAACATCTGTGGTCGCAACAATATTTACAGCACCTTTTATTGCAGCACAATTTGGACAATTCCCAACATACAGTTTATTGGGAAACTTGATATTCTTGCCTATTTTTTCTGTCGCAATTATGCCTTTGATAATGCTGGGCACAATAACCGCAATACTTGGTTTTACATATCCTATACATCTGGCACATAATATATATGAATTTGCATATCAAATTGCATTATGGATTTCAGATCTACCAATATCTGTGGTAAACATACCGTATATATCTAATGCTAGTTTAATTTTATTTATTATTGGTTTTATATGTTTAATTGCAATAAAATCCAAAGACATTAAAATAAATTACATCTTGTTTGTTACATTTGTAATACTGGGAATAATCTCTGTTCACACAACAAGAAAACCTGTATTTTATTCATCACATGATAATGAATTAGTTGGATTTGTAAAACCAGATGGCAATATTGAATTTAACAAAGGCCGTTCTTCTAAACACTATTTTACGTTTGACACATGGAAACAAATAAATGGCGAACAAATAAAAACACCAAACATTCGTAAAAAACACGACAAAGGCGTATATAGATATAACACAGAAAAATTTAATCTGGTTTATATATTGAAATTTACATCATTGATGAATAATATTTCGCAATTATGCAATGATGATAATATTGATTTTATTGTTTCATATCATGACATAGAATCAAAACATTGTAAGCACAAGATTTTACAAGGTGGCTTTGTAATATACCCAAATAGGCGCATTAAACGGGCACCAACGAACCGCAAATGGCATCAATAATCAATTATTTGTTTTTATATTATAATCTGCATGATTTCAATGGGATTTGTTTTTTGGTTAAATGATTAATCAGAATCAATAATCTGCGCGTATAAAATACAACCCAGACGCCGGTGCTGTTGGACCAGCTGCACTGCGATTTTTCGCATTTAAGATATCATCAATATCATATGGTTTTCCAAGACCAATTTCTATCAATGTTCCGACAATATTACGCACCATATGATGCAAAAATGAACGTGCAGAAAATTCAAATATTATTTCATTACCATTTTGTGTAATTTCAATTTTATCAAGTGTTTTTACAGGTGATTTCGCCTGACATTCAGATGCACGAAAACTGGTAAAATCATGATTGCCTAATAATTTTTGCGCAGCAGATTTCATTGCATCAATATTTAACTGACGTGGAACCCAATAAACACGATTCTTGTCTAAAACCGGTGATGCACTGCGATTCAAAACAACATATTTATAATGACGGGCAACACAGTCAAATCTAGCATTAAAATCATCTGATACAATTTCACAATCCAAAACAGATACAGGTTTATTATTTAGATAAAAATTTAACGCACGCATAACTGTATTTGCATCGTGCGTACCATCAATATCAAAGTGTGCAGTCATCGCCACAGCATGCACGCCTGCATCTGTGCGCCCCGCCCCAACAACATCTGGTCGCGCGCCACAAAAGCCATAAATTGCATCTTTGACAATAGATTGTACAGATGAACCTTGACGGTTTTCTTGCCAGCCAATTAAATCTGTACCATCGTATTCCAAGATTACTTTATATCGTGTCATTAACGTGTTCTTTGTTGTCTTAATGCAAATTTACGACATGATCATATGCACACCACATACAATTTTTGCATATTTTTTTCTTGTTCTGTAACGTTACTTTCACAAATTTGCAGTTTCATAATACGCGCCTTTATCTTTGTCGAAAACGATTACACCATGCAGTCGCAGGAACATACATCGGACCAAATACTTTAACAATTAATTTTGGACCATGATAACAACCGCCATCGCCATATTTTTTACAATTTTCACATTTTTCTGTAATGCAACACATAACAAATTCCCCCATCAGCATTTAACGTGTTTTTTGCGCGCCAATCGCACCAAAGTGCTTGCACCAACCATTTGCCTTTACAGGACGTCTGCCAAAAATGATGCGAATCAAACGGCATGGATAATTACATTCTAAACCATTTGCGCTGTTACCATCACAAGCATGTTTACAGTTTATACAATTTTCAGACTTTGATACAACTTCAATAACATTAACTGACATTTGACTACACTCCTATTTTTACTGTTTCGCCGCGAAGGCCATTAACAAAACTTTTCCAATCCATTGGCTTTTTACCAGCCGGCTGCAACTGTAATATATCAAGTTTATCACCGTCAAGTTTTGTTGATAAAATTTTTACATCCATGCCGTTTATTTTTGTACGACCAGCCCCCAGCGCACGAACCTGATTATGCACAGCCACATCACCACGCGACCAATCTATTACCTCGTCTGGGCCAGTCCACTTTTTAGTATAAGTCGGTTCCCCAACCTGAGGAACAGCATTATAAATTGCAGGATTTTGTAAAAAATCAGTTAACATAACAGATGAAATTTCCGAAACCTTTGTTTCTATGGTTTCGTTTGTATCGTTTATACCAATATCAAATTCACGACATTCATATATATCTCCCGCATCCATTTCTGATGTTATCTGCATCAAACAAACACCTGATTTTTTATCGCCATTATAAATCGCAGTGCGTATCGGCGATGGTCCACGATACAATGGCAATAAACTGGGATGAATATTAATACATGGCGCAGAATTCAAAACATTATCACGCAATATAACACCATATGAAATTACTACAACCATATCTGGCGAATAATTATATTCATTAATATTCGTATGTAATTTCAAGTTATTTTCAATCGCCCAATTATGCACAGGTGATGGCGTTAAAATCTGTTTACGACCAACCGGTTTTGGCGCACGTGTAAACACAGCCATAATTTCATGACCTGATTTGCGTATTGCTTCAAAGATTGGCACAACAAATTCATTTGTGCCCATTAATACCAACTTCATTTTACTTACGCTTTTTAACTTTTCTCATAACCATTTCACGACGTACAGGTGACAAATAATCAACAAACAATTTACCATCTAAGTGGTCTGTTTCATGTTGAACAATACGCGCAGGATTACCAGACATTTGCGCCATTTTTGCATCCCCATTTTCATCAGTCCATTCAACAACAACAGATTCTGGTCTGGTAACATTTGCAAACACTGGTACCCCATCATTACCCAATACAGATAAACAACCTTCTTCTAGGGTACATGTTTCATTACTAAACGATACAATTTTAGGATTAATCATGCGAAAAACCTGTCTGGATTCCGGATCCATCATAACCAAGAAACGTGATAAAATTCCAACCTGGGGCGCCGCCAGCCCAACCCCATTTTGTTCATCCATCATTGCAACCATTTCATCCATAGTCGCCAAAAGTTCAGACGTGATGTTTTCAACAGGCGCACATTTTTGACGCAAAACTAAATCACCACAAAGTTTCATTTGCAACATTTATAAAACCTCTTATAATTAATCATAGCAAAGGATTAGGAAATGACAACTTATATTTTTTTATTATTAGGAATTATTATCGTGCTGTTGGTTGCTGTGTTGGTAAGAAAACCAACCTTTGATATATCTGCACTGCGCGAAGATAATATCAGATTACGCGAAAAACTGGCAGAACGTCTGGGCGCATTATCGCAAAATGCAATTGAACTTAAAAATATCAGCAATGATATTGCTAATTTCAAAAATATATTGATGGGTAATAAACAGGCACGCGGAACGTTTGGTGAACGCCAACTAGAAGATTTGGTTCGTGATATTATGCCACCAGAAACATATGCATTTCAGTCTGTGTTGGAAACAGGGGTCAGACCAGATTGCATAATTCGCCTGCCATATCCGCCAGGCGACATGATTATTGACAGCAAGTTCCCACTGGAAAGTTATAACCGTATGTTGGCAGATACAAATGATGGTTTTGCACGCAAACAATTTGAACTGGACGTACGGAAACATATTGATGCCATTGGTGAAAAATATATTATCGCAGGCAGAACAGCAGAATCTGCAATGATGTTTATTGCGTCTGAATCAATATTTGAAACATTACATCGTGAATTTCCAAACACAATTGAATATGCGGCACGCAAGAAAGTATTTATCGTATCACCATCAACCTTGTGGGCAACACTGAATACAATTCGTGCAGTTTTATCAGACATAAAAATAAAACGTGTTGCAGCCAAAATAAAAAAGGAACTGGATTTACTGTTAACCGATTTGGGTCGCTTATCTGACAGGGCGGAAAATGTTTCCAAACACTTTGCCCAGGCACAAAACGATATTGAACAACTGCAAACATCTGTTTCTAAAATCGCACCACGTGCTGAAAAATTGCGTGACATGGATTTTGGCGAAGATTGACATTGACAAAGAAAAACAATATAATTCCCCTTGTAAAATATTCGTGGGAGAAAATGAAAAAATTCATATTTGTTTTATCGTTTATTTTATTGCCAATGTGTGCAAATGCCACGTATTGTTTGGCACCTTGTAACACGAATACAACCACACAAAATTTTTGTAACTATAAAACTGGCTGGTGCGGTTCTTCAAGCGAGCCAACAATAGGATCTGTTGGTGTTGAACCGAGTAGTTTATCAACCAGATATTGTACCCCCCTTTTTGGCAATATACAGACCCCAACAAGCGGGACCTATATTGTATGTTATGCAACACAAGAAGAATGTTACAATCCAACAACATGGACAGACAGCACTACGGGCAAAGAATATATATCAGGGAAACGTTGCACTAGCAATGGCGCAACCCTAGCCTCTTATGGCCCAGCAAACCGATGGCGTTGTACACAGAATTATTATTGTGCAAATTGTACTGATGGTATAGGATATAAAACAGGCAGTGCAGCATCAACTATCACATGTACCGCATGTCCAGACAGCGGTTTAACATCAGGACCGGAAATGGATTCAATTACCGATTGCTATTTACCAGCCGGAACATTCACAGATACAACAGGTAAATACACCAGGGATAAATGTCCATATCAAAATTGAAAAAATGCCCCAATGGGGCATTTTTATTTGCCTTGATACTTTATTATCTGCATTTGAATAATTCCAAACACATTTGACACAGTCCAATACAAAACCAATCCTGATGGCATCCATGCAAACATTATCGTAAATAATATCGGCATCCAGCGCATCATACGTTGTGTCTGGGCAGTAATATCATTTGTATTTGATGATTTAGATGTTGGCGATTGTAAATATTGTTGCACCCACATCGTCACACCCATTAATATTGGTAAAATGAAATATGGATCCATGGCCGCCAAATCAGATATCCATAAAAAGTGCGCATTACGCATTTGAACAGATACCAATAATGCCTTGTATAATGCAAAGAATATAGGAATCTGAATTAACATTGGCAAACATCCAGACATTGGTGATGTCTTGTGCGTTTGATACAATTTCATCATTTCCATTTGCAGACGCATTTTATCATTTGCGTATAATTTTTGTATGCGCTGCATTTCTGGCTGCATTTTCTGCATCGCGACCATATTTACATAAGACTTTCTAGTTAATGGCCACATTAACAAACGCAACAGTATTGTCATTATGATAATCGCAACACCATAATTCATTACAATATGATGAATACCATTTAACACCCATAACATCGGACGCGCTAAAAACCAGAACCATCCATAGTCAATCGTTTCACCAATTCCCGCAATCTTGCGTTCTGCAACATCCAGCACACTTTGTTCACGTGGTCCTGTGAAAATATTTGTTGTAACAACATTTGTATTACCACTTGGAATATTAATTGTTGCAGATGCAGTATCAGACACATATTTATCACCAGACTTTTTTACACGAATTGTTTGATCTGGGCTGTCTATTGAAACAACAGTTTCCCAATATTGGTCTGCAAAGCCTGCAAAACCATTAGTTGTAGAATACGCGTATGATTTCTTGTCCAGTTTATGCCATGGCATTTGTTCAACATCAGAATTTGCAAAAACAAGTGCCCCTGTTGTTACACCAGAAGATTTTTTTGAATCATTTTCACGAACAATACGTGCATATGGCGATACAGAAATATTATGACCAGATTTATTTTCAATTGTATCTGTGATTGTTGTAACATATCCATCTGTTGTAATATCACGAACAAAATTAACACCATCCGAATTTCGCCATGTGTATTTGCCATCTTGTTCACGCCATACAGTATTTGCCACAGGAGATGTTGTGCCTGTTGCCAACAAACCAACTTCTATGAATTCGTTTTCATCAGATAACAATGTAACTTTTTCTGTTTTGTCTGACGATACATCAAAATCATTCAAAGCCATTTTTGAAATGCGCAATCCTTGGACATTTAAAGATATTTTATCCGAAGATACAGTATGCTGGGGTACACCAGACAAATCAACAACACTGACTTCTTCTGCAACTGGTTGTTGAATATTTTTTTGCGATGAAACACCACCAATCATCCACCATGCAGTCAATAAAACAACCAACCACCAAAAAAATCCAGAAAAACCACCTTTTTTATTTGCGGCATTTCTGTTTGCGTTCCACTGGTTAAAACCAGAACTTTTATCCATATACTGAACCATGACTTATTTACCACCTTTTGTTGATTTAATACATTTACGACGTGCAATATACCAATTTAATAAATATAATCCAACGCCAACTACGATACAAATATCGGCAACATTAAATGCAGGCCAATGTATTGCACCAATATGAAAATCCAAGAAATCTATGACCGCGCCAAAACGAATACGATCAATCAAATTACCAATTGCACCACCTGCAATTAACGCTAAAGGAATACGTTCATAACGCGCGGAACGTACAAATAAATAATATAAAATACAACCAATAATAATTCCCGTTGCGATAATCATTATCAAAGGTGCACTTTCACCCATGGCACGAAACAAAGAAAATGATGCCCCTGGATTCCATGTAAATACAACATTAAAGAAATCAAAAACGTACGCCATTAAATAAGGCACAGGAACAACCGACCATGCAGGTCCAGACAACACAAAACCGCCTGTGATTAAATATAATAAAATACCCTTGGTTAATTGGTCTAATATAACACTACCAAAAATTATAGATAATATTAAAACTGTTTTTTTCATTACTTACCTTTCCCATATATATAGGTTGAAATATAACAATATACAACTGCAAAATCAAATAAAAAGTCCTAGATATATTAAGGACTTTTTTTCATATCAATCTTGTTTATCAGAGATTACATTAGATAACACCGCATAATCGTTTGCACGCATATCATTTAACAAATCATCTATTTCTAAATCCGCTATACCCACATGACCTAATACACTGGCACCCAAGAAAAATGAAGACTCTATTGTTTCTGGCATTGCGATACTGATACCTTCGGCCATTAATATCTTAGAATCCGCTAGATTTCTAGCACGTGCAAATATTTTAACCTTGGGCGAAATTGACTTTATAGTCAATATAGATTTGCGGGCAGTCGTTGCATTATCCAATGCAACAACAACACTTTTTACTTTGCGTGGTGCCAATCCAAATTCAGACAAAACGTCTGCATGCGTTGCATCGCCATAAACAACATTAAACCCCAACTCGCGCCCCATCATCACAGAACTTACATCCATATCAATTGCAACATATGGAATATTCTTGGCATCTAGCATCTGACAAACAATTTGACCAACACGACCAAAACCACAAACAATAACATCTGGCTTTATTATATAATCCGATTTTTCTAAACTATTTGTAAAACGATGTGGAAATAATTTACCTTTGCGTTGCAAATAGTCATGCAATAATAACAACAATGGAGTAATCATAATTGATAAAATTATAATAGATGTTAATATTTCTTTGTGCGCAGTTGGTATTATTTCTATACCACTAGACTTCATAGTTTGTAACATCAACAATGCAAATTCACCACCTTGGGCTAATATCAAAGAAATTAATGTTGCACCAGGCACATCAACACCACGTACACGCGCAACCATAAATATAGCAATAAATTTTATAACAACCAAACCAACCAAACCAACCAACACAATATACCACTGAGATAAAACAAAATCTAAATCTAAGCCCATTCCCAATGATATAAAGAACAAACCTAAGAATAATATAGCATAAGGAGAAACTTCGGCAGATATTTGATGACGATATATCGTTTCAGACATCAACATACCCGCCAAAAACGCCCCAAGCCCAATCGGCAAACCCATTAAATCTAAAACAACTGACCATAATGCAATATTTAATATAACCGCTAGTAAAAAGGCTTCTTTGGATTTTAATTTTGCAACCTTGCGCAATAACGGTGTCATTACAAAACGACCAATTAAAACTACTGCCACAATTAATGCAACAGAAATCACAAGAATATCTATGGCAGCGGCACCAAAATTAAATGTTTTACCCGCAAACACAGGCAACATTGCCAACAGCGGTATTGCCAATAAGTCTTGAAATAATAAAATAGAAAATGTTTGACGTCCGATATCTGTATTTAACTGATTACGGTCAGTTAACAATTGCAAATCAGCAGAAGTACTGGACATCGCCAATAACAACGCAACCATTATTGTACCCATAACAGTCCAATTCGTACACCCCATTAACAATGGAAACATCATGATAGCCACCATCATAACCTGAGCTGCACCAAAACCAAATATCGTTCGGCGCAAACGCCACAATCTGGTTATATTAATTTCCAAACCAATACTGAACCATAAAAACAAAATTCCTAGCTCGCCCAAAAAGGCCCATGTATCTGTTAGTTCAAACAAATTAAAAACATATGGTCCGGATAATATTCCAGCCAACAAAAACGCAACCAACACACCGACACGTGCAGAACGTAACAAATAAACCAACGCAAATACAATCGCTGTAAACAGCAATATTGATACAGACATTATTCTCTCTCTTCTTAATATTATGTATTATAACAAATTTTGTGCCAATATCGCAAATATTTCTGGCGATAAATTTTCCGCACGTTCTGTGCCGGTCAATCCAAATTCAGCCCAATTAACATTTGGCATTATTGAACGTATCATTTTCCGTCTTTGACCAAATAATTTAGCCGTTATTTTTTCAACCTTGGACAAATCTGGAATTTTTGCGATTTTATCTGTGTTCGGTATAATTTGCACAACAGCAGACTGCACCTTTGGACGAGGAACAAATGCAGTATTTGGAACATCAAATAATATTTTACTGTCTGCAATTAGCGATGTTAAAACAGCCAAACGACCATAGTGTTCATCGCCCGGTTGTGAAGTAATGCGTAATGCTACTTCTTTTTGAAACATTAATGTCAAAGATTTTATTTTTTCACCGTGTGCAATTTTCTTTAACCAACCAATCAATAATTCCGTTCCAACATTATAAGGTAAATTCGCACATATTGCATATTCAGATAATCCAAAATCAGAAAAATTTACACGTAACGCATCATCATAAATAACACTTAATCTACCATCTGATGCAGATATTACCTGAGATAAAATATGCTGTGTCATTTTATCTTTTTCTATTGCAATAACGCGTGGCGCACCAGCCATCAATATCGCACGTGTCAAGCCCGCAGGACCTGGCCCAACCTCTATTACTGGAATAGATTCAATATTTGGCACACTGCGTGCAATACGTCCTGTCAAATTCAAATCAAACAAAAAATTCTGTCCAAATTGCTTTTTGGGTTCTAGCCCTGAATCACGCATCATACTAGACACAGGTGGCAAAGAAAAAACATCATTATTCATAAAGATTTTCGCCCCCCAAACGCCAATGTTAAAGTACCATCATCAAGATAATCTAAATCACCACCCAATGGAACACCAGATGCCAATTCTGAAAACATAACACCAGACACATCACCAACAACAGACATAATATAATTTTGAGTTGTCTTACCTTCTATGGTATTTGGTAGTGCGAAAATTATTTCTGTAATTTTTTCATTTGCAATTCGTGAAGATATATTAGAAATATTCAAATCTTGGGGCAAAATACCAGATACACCAGATAATAAACCACCAATTATATGATATCGCCCTTGGAATACAGAAGATTTTTCCAAAGTCCAAACATCTGATAAATCACGAACTATGCACAATTGACCATTTTGACGCGACATATCTTTGCAAAAACTACAACTGCCGGATCCACAATCCGTTAAAACACCACACACAGGACATGGCGCAATATTTTCGGTTGCATCAATTATCGCATTTGCCAATGCACGACCACGGCCCGTTTTATCCTGCAATAAAGATAATGCAATACGCTGACCACCGCGATTCCCAACACGTGGTAATTTTGCAAATAATTTAATCAATTTTTCTATTTTCGGATTCATTGCTTAATATACAATACTAATGAAAAACATAACTGTCAATACCATGCGACGCCGCACTGGATTTTATTTTTTGGGCATCTGATTCTGTCAAACCATATATACGAACACGATATAAACCGCTGTCTGTTCGCTCAACCATAGTGTTTATTCCCAATTTATTTTTTATATTCTGAACGTGTGATTGTGCCGCCCCCTGGGATGAGAAAGCACCAAACTGAACACCTGTACCATCTGTTTTCTTAACAGTTGCCACAGTCTGTTTTGTAGGAACAGAATATCCTGTTACAGTATTATACATCTGCGACATTGTAGATGTGGATGTATTCGTTTCTACAATTGGTTCAACATTACTGGACACAACCACAGGCACATCACCATTTCCCAACATCGCAAAACCACGATTAAGCATTTGCGCAGCAACATTTGCACGAACATCCTTGTTTTCTGCCCCCAGCACAACCGACATCAAACGATTATTACCACGATGCGCCGTTGCAACCAATGAATATTTTGATTTCTTTGTATATCCTGTTTTCATACCATCACAGCCATTAAACGAAGTTAACAACCTGTTGCCATTTGTGTATGTTTTACCGTTATATGTCCAAGACTTGATACCAAAAAAATGCCAATATTGTGGAAAATGTTTATAAACAGCCATTGAAAGCAACGCAATATCACGCGCCGTAGACAAATGATCATCATTTGGTAAGCCAGAAGAATTTTCAAAGTTGGTATTTGTTAATCCAATTTCACGTGCAACACGTGTCATCAAGTCCGCAAAAGATTGTTCCTGACCACCTTTTAGATTTTCCGCCAACACACGCGCGACATCATTTGCACTGTACACTGCCAAAGCCTTGATTGCATCTTCTACACGAATTTTAGACCCTGCCGCCAAGCCTAATTTCACAGGTTCTGCATTAGCAGCAGATTGTGACACAATCAAATAATCATCTAATGCCAAACGATTATGTTCCAGCGCATCAAATGTTAAATACAACGTCATTATCTTGGTTAAACTTGCCGGATAATTTAACTGATTTGCATTTTCTTGATATAGAACACGCCCTGTATTCATATCTGCGACCAACGCAGCACGATATTGCGCACCATATGCACTAAAACCAAAACATATTAAACACAAAGATAAAATCATTCTTCTCATGTTTGTATATGTTAGTAAAAAAAGCAGAACGCGGTCAACAAATAAAAAAATCCCCAACAAGGGGATTTTTTTAACGCATGCGCGTTACACGTGCTATTTTTAATTGTGCACACAACATTTCACGTTTCTTGTCTTTTTCTGCTTGCATTTGCGATTTAGCAAAACACTGCTCAAAACCTTGATTCCTTAGTTGCTGTTTTTCAATCAGTTCAAACCGTTCTTGTTCTTGCTGGCGTAACAATGTTTGAAACGTTTCAAAATCATTTGTTTCAGCTAACTCTAAGTCATGTTTTCTAGACAACCTACCCAACTCTTTGTTATTCATATCATGTAAAAAATTACGAGTTTTTTCATTTTTTGACTTTGTATCTGCTAATATCTTTTGTCTAGCAGCAACAGCCTTGGCCACAGTACCAAATGACGCCGCCATATTATATTCATTTAACAGATGCATAGAACCAGACAACATAACATCTTTTTTATGTTTTGGCGCACTGCATACAGTTGTCATAGAAACCAGTTTTAATACTTCGTTATATAATTCTGAAACAAATAGCAATAATCCGTTATCATTATCTGAAACCTTGTACAAGGATTGCATTTTTTCAAAATGCAACAGCGCATCAAACGTCTTCATACACTGATCCATATATTGCTTTGATTGACCACGTGCAGGCTTTACAATATAATGTCTATCGTACGGATGGTTAAACGTATTTTTTCGTTTATTTGCCACACCATGCAAATATTTTGGAATTTTTTTATACTCAGGATCACTTGGCGTAATACTGTACAATTCTCTACCTTTGCATACGATGTCATAGTGTGCATTTATATCAAGCAACTGGTGTTGTGATGGATAATATATAGAAAAAATGATGTATAAAAAACGCACAACATTCCAAGGAAAATTATTATCAGAAAAAATATAACTATGCATATCTTTGAAATAAATGCTTTTTGTTTTCAAATCTATATTTGCAGTTAATTCATCAAACATTTGTTCTGGTGTTTTATTCAAAATACTTTTATCTGTTTCCATGTTATTACCTATATGTCCTTAATATAATCATATTTAAAAATCCCTTGGATTACAAGGGACTTTATAAGTTATTTACGAAATTTAGGTTTCCATTTACGTGCACGTTCAATTAATACAAACAGCGCAGGCGTTAGTGTAAAAGTGAACAACAAACTGGCCAACATACCACCAATCATAACCGCACCCATTGAAACCTTCATACCGTCTGCAGACCATAACTGTGGTACCATACCTGCAACAACAGCAATTGACGTCATCAGAATCATATTCTTTTTATCTTTTAATTCTGTCCACAATGCTTCAAATGCAGATTCGCCATTATTTACACGATTGATTGTAGGCTCTAGAACCAGAATATTATTGTTAACCACTAATCCAACTAACATAACAAATGCCAACATCGCACCGACGTTCGTTGTCGCCCCAGACAAGAACATCAAAATAAACACACCTGCAAAACTGGTCAAAATTGATGTTGCGATTGTAAAAGGATGCGCCAATGAATTCAAGATTGCAGCCAACAGCATATAAGTCAAAATGGTTGCCAACAAGAAAGCCTTGCCGATTTCCGCAGCAGCTTCGGCCTGATATTCAGACATACCACCAAATTCATAATAGTATCCAGATTTCCAATCAATCTTGGCTAATTCTGATTCTATTTTTGCCTGCACTGGGCCCATCGTAGATTTTCCAATATTAATATCAACTTCGGTTAATCTGTTTTTATCTTCACGACGAATATCTGGTGTTGCAGGAACCGTTTTAACAGTACCTAAATCAGATAACGACACCATACCCTTGCTTGAATTTACATACACATTATCAAACAAAGCAGCATTTTTGAACGGCTTTGCGAATTCCAGAATTATTGGATATTCTTCACCCGCTTCTTTATACTTGTATGTATCATTTCCAAACAATGCTGTACGCAATGTTGTACCTGCATACGAATTTTTTACACCCCAGAAACTCATTTTTTCCTGATCTGGAACAAATTGTGTTTCCATTGCAGGCAACTGTTGTGCACGTACCGCAGATTGCACTTCTGGGATTCTATTTACAACATCTATTATTTGATTTGCATATGATTCACGTAATTCATCATCTTCACCAAAAACATTAAGAACCAAATCCGCACTAACCCCTGCACTGCGCGCTTCGCCAGCACGAATTTGAATTTCTGCATCTGGAATTTCTGATAATTTAGGTAACATACGCTGTACCAATAATTTATCTGAGATATTACGTTCAGAAACATCAACCAATTCAATAACAACTGTTATGTTCTGCATACCACGTTCACCAATTTTTACTGTGGTCGCAGTCACTTCTGGGAATTGCTTTAACGTATCTTCAATTTGTATTGCAATAGATTCTGATTTTTCAAACGTTGACCCCATAGGAGCACGTGCGGTAATCACAATTTCATTTGCATCAATAGAAGGCGAAAATTCATTACCTACAAACTTCATCAACATTGTAGAAGCAATAAAGACACATACCGCCATTCCAATAACACGCCAAGGATGTGCAAACTGATATTTGAACCAACGATATAACCAACTGTATTCTTGGGTTGCACGTTCAGCCTTGACTGTTTGTTTCTTTTCTTTTTTCTTGTCACCAGTCAGACGCAAAAATACTGCAATCATCATTGGTGTTAAGGTAAACGAGAACATCAATGATAACAATGTCAAATACACAACCGTCATACCAAACTGGACCATAAATTGACCAATAATACCGCCCATAAAGGCCAAAGGCAAGAACACAACAACGTTTGTACCAACGCCCGCAAGCACAGATACAGCAACATTTTTGGTTCCATCAATAGCCGCATCTTGTGGATTTTTTCCGGCATGCATTTCTTGCAACGCAGATTCAATCAAAATAATCGCATTTGACACCAGTGTACCCAACGCTGTTGAATACGCCAACAATGTCATCGCATTAACGGTAAAACCGGAACCTTCCATGAAGAAAAAGCCTGCCAACAATGATGCAGGGATAACAACACCTGCAATGACCGTAGAACGCCAGTTGCGGGTAAATGCCAACAACACCAAAACTGTCAAAATAACACCCAAGACAATCGAATTTATGGTGTCATCGGTATCTTCGGAAACGGATGTCGAAGAATCAAATACAATCTGCATTTCGGCATTTGGGAATCTGGATTTTAGGTCTGCTTGGTATTCAGGCATACGTTTGCGCAATTGTTCTGAAATCTTGATTGCATTACCGTCTGATGCCTTGACCACAGATGCAATAACAACATTTTGACCGTTATAGCGTGCACCTGTTTCTATTTCACGTGCCGCATCGGTGACAGTCGCAATGTCTGACAGTTTGAAGTTATGACCTTCGACGGTGGTTAAACGCAGATTTTCAATTTCTGCAACAGATGCAAATTCACCA
>JAZOTB010000045.1:0-1778 GCA_045657405.1 Candidatus Enterousia sp. | reverse complement strand
ACTATACGAATTCGTGCTTAGACATGAATTTACGTCTGATATACAGTTTTCTGCATAACTGGACATAATTTCATCCTGTGCTACCTTGATCTGTGTCAAGGTACGTTGCAAGTATTCGCGTACAACAGCATTATCTACCTTGTATTCTTTGCCTTCATACGTATAATTCTGACACTTGTTCAATACACCTATGCACATACCATAATTACGATTATCTTTGTTATAACCAATCTTGTGCTGTAAATATTTTACAAGGTTAGTATTCGTTTCCAAGATATCTTCATATTCACTGGCAATTGATGCATCAACATATGCAGCAATGTTTGTATCCTTGCCATACCATGCATGCTTGCCTGAATCATACAACCAGGTCGCATAAATTCCGCCCTTATGCTGAACAGGGGTTGTAGTATAATCACTTTCATCATTATCTTCTTGGGTACCAATCCAGAAACCTGGTGTTGATCCAACAACTACTTCGCCATTTACAATGTAACGACCGGTTGGATCCAAACAGTTTTCATAATCTGTGCCGCATACAAAGTCATCTTGCATACAGGAATCCAATGCATTTACACATCCACGTAAGTCATAACTGTTCTTTTGCTGGGCAACCATTAAACGTGCCTTTTGCAATACAGTTTTTGCATTACGTACTGTGCGTACCATATTGTCATTTGCATCAATCAACTGACGTTCATATGCAATACACTGTTTATCAATTTCCATATCATACGCATTGGTGATTATTGCAACATCTACACCTTGGTTCTGACAGGAATTCAATACCGCTGATTTACAACGTGCAGCAGCTGTTTTATACAACTGTTCGCCACGTTGATTGCTGATGCTGTTTGTATTTGTATTATTGCCACCAAACAATGCATTCAAATCAAAGCCTGTGTTATCAATATTAAAGTCTAACAAGCCAGACAAATCAAAATTCATACCGGTTTCTGTTGATGTGGCAGTACCAGTTTTAATACCAACAATCATTTCTTTGATGTTTTCCAAATCATTTCTTATTTGGGTATTATCTGTTGTTGCCTGCATTTGTAATTCCGCCTCGGTCTGGGTGAACAATGTCTTGATTTCATCACCTGTCAAACCAATGTACTGAATCTGTTGCGCAACATCCTGTAACGCTTCTGTTGCAGATTTTAATGCTGTTTCTGTCTTTTCATAATTCTTGATATTTTTGGAACATGAACAACGACCCTGATTATCATCCAATACATTACAGAAATTATCCATACATGATGTATATTGCGCCTTGCAATAATCTGACAATTGTGTCAAATCATCCATCTTGGCAATCGCATCTTGTTTTTCTTCGGTTGTTGTTTCAATCACTGCTTCTGGTGCAGATGCAATAGTTGCAGACACAGTTGCTGCACGTATCTGACCAACTGGCGCACGAGAGCTGATACGACCAGTAACAGCAGGACTGGCCACACCAACGCGGGCAGCAACACCAGCATTTGACGCAGTTGTTGCACGACGTGTTGTAACACCAACCATACCATCTGTCGCAGATAAATTACGTGAAGGGCGTGAAGATACACGTGCAGGTTCCGCACCGCGTGATACAGTATTTACAACAGAACCAGAACGCGCAGCAGTTGCATTACGTGATGCCGCAGTTGTACGTGATGAAGTGCCACGTGAACTGGCCACTGTGCCAGATGCACTGGGCACAACGCGCGATGTCGCACGACCAGTTGAATTTGCACTGCGCGTCAATGTTTTTGACGGCTGATCCACAGGAACAATTACAT
>JAZOTB010000044.1:0-26940 GCA_045657405.1 Candidatus Enterousia sp. | reverse complement strand
TACAATGCAGTTATTCAGTATTCGCCCATCATCCAGTCCAATGTTGGTTGTTGAAATAGACGGTAATAAATACTTTGGTCAAATGTCTATGGATTCAAGCAAAACAATCAGTTCTGAATCCGATAAACAATTCCGTATATTATACGACAACAAAGATTATTATTTGCACGACTTTACAGTACAATAAAAATACCGCCAAACGGCGGTTTTTTATGTCAAAAAATGCTTGCGCCAATTATGAATTTTTTTCTATACTTGTTCTTATAAGAAGGGATTTTTTGTTAAAAAGGGGAAATATATGCCTATTTTTCGTAGATTATTGTTTGTACTATTGTTTGTGTTTTGTGGTTTGAATATGTCCATGGCGGCTGATGTACAAATAAGTCTTGATGTAAATGCTCCTGTTGAAGGGTGGGGTAATGTTCCAATTGATACGATAATAATCCCTGATGGAACAACTGTATTGCCCCAGTTATCATACGAAAAAATTCCAAGCGCGCCAATAGGGTATAATTTTAATGGATTCTGGTCCGAACCAGATGGTGGTGTTCAGTATTATGATATCAAGGGTACGCCTGTGCGCGAATATACAGATGCCAGCATAACTACATTATATGCACACTGGGAACCTGTAAGTTATACATTAGTGTTTAATGCCAATGGTGGATCTGGTGTTGCGCCACAGTCGCCAGATACATGTAATTATGAATCTTGTATTGTTCCAGAAAATACATTTATTGCACCAGATGGATATTTCTTTGCGGGTTGGATTAAGTTTAGCCAATATACTGACGAAGGCGTATTTATCAAATCTGGGGATCATGTTCGTTTTGAAATGGGTGATAATACAGATTATTATGGTGCCTTGCAACTGTCTGCAAAATGGTGTCCAAATGGAACATCTGTCACAGAAGATGGGCGTTGTGTATTTGAACCGGAATTCACAATCACAACAACTGATTTGAAGTATGGTGATGTGTTTCAATTTAATTTGTCTGCAGCAGGTAATTACGTTATTGACTGGGGTGACTACACAGATTTGCAGGTAATTAATAAAACAGATACAACAGATATGCTTGTATCGCATAAGTTCAATACCGACGGTGCCATAACAATAAAAATAATGGGTCAGGCAACAGCGTACAGCGACAGTATTGCCGCCATCAGATTTGAAGAAAATGATAAAATTGCCGCTGTCGGGGGCAGTTTAGGTGCAATATTTGGTGGTACGGCACCTAATATGTTTAACAGTACGTTCTATAAGTGTACAAATCTGACGGAAATACCAGAAAATTTATTCTCTGGTGTGACAGGTTCTGCTAAAAGCCAAATGTTCCGCAGTACATTTAATGGATGTACGAATATAAAATCAGTTCCTGCAAATCTGTTTGATGGAATCAGCGGGGCGGCTGATGGGATGTTTCGTTTGACATTTTATAATTGTACATCATTAGAATCAGTGCCAGAACATTTATTTGGTGGCGATTTATCTGGCGCTGCTGAACGTATGTTCCATGGGGTATTTTTCGGTACGAAA
Organism: Candidatus Enterousia sp.; assembly: GCA_045657405.1. Lineage (GTDB taxonomy): Bacteria > Pseudomonadota > Alphaproteobacteria > Rs-D84 > Rs-D84 > Enterousia. The sequence goes on along the minus strand of JAZOTB010000044.1, from coordinate 25,403 downwards.
TCATTGAAAACAATTCCGGCAACATTGTTCAGTGGTATATCTGGTGGTGCAAAGTATTTGTTCAGTTATGCTTTTCAAGGTTCAGGTTTAACACAATTACCATCTGGATTATTTAGTAATGTAACCAGTGTGCAAGAAGGTATGTTTGAGGGTGCTTTTATAGATTGTTCTGAATTGGGTGGGCATATTCCTTCAAATACATTTGCAGGTATAAATGGTGTAACAAATTATACATCAGGACCAATGTATCAGATATTTAAGGGAACAGCACTGGCAACAACATGTCCAGACGATATGGAACAATATATCACTGGTTTTGAGGCTGATTGGTCAAATCGTGTTGCGTGTGCTATGACATCGTGTAATGATAAGCATATGTTGATTGATGGTACCTGTGTTGAACCAGAATTCACAATCACAACAACAGAAATGTCTGCTGGTACAACGTTCAGTTTTAAGATGTCTGCATCTGGTGTATTCTATGTTGATTTTGATGATGGTCGTGGTGTACAAAAGATTGACAGAACGAATAACACATCAAACACGACATACACATCTGCGGCATATAGCACCGCTGGCACACATACAATTAAAATGTACGGTGACGCAACAGGATATACAACTTCATCTAGTGTTGCCGCAATCAGTTTCAAAGATAATAAAAACATCAAAACTGTTGACGGCAGTTTGGGCGCCATATTTGGTGGTAACACGCCTTATATGTTCCACGATACATTCTATTACTGTACATCATTGCAATCAATCCCTGCGGACCTGTCCAGTGGTGTAACGGGCAGTAGCAAGGGTATGTTCAGTAATACATTCTTTGCCTGTAAATCATTGCGATCAATCCCTGCGGGTCTGTTCAGCGGTGTAACGGGCAGTAGCGTGCAAATGTTCTACTATACATTCTCTGACTGTACATCATTGCAATCAATCCCTGCGGGCCTGTTCAGTGGCGTAACGGGCAGTAGCGACTCTATGTTCCACGGTACATTCTATGACTGTACATCATTGCAATCAATCCCTGCGGACCTGTTCAGTGGTGTAACGGGCAGTAGCAAGTCTATGTTCAGCAGTACATTCTCTGGCTGTACATCACTAACCAGTTTGCCGGATGGCCTGTTCAAGAATATAGAAGGCAAGCCAGCAACAGATATGTTCAGCTATACATTTCGTTATTGTGTAAACCTGTCTGGCTATATCCCAGCAGACACATTTGCAAAGATGGATTCAACTGATTTTGATTCTGCAACGATGAGGTCTATATTCGCTAACACCGCGTTGGATACATCTTGTCCAGCCGGCACAACACAATACAGCACAGGCTTTGAATCTGCGTGGAATCGCAAGGTTGCGTGTACACCATGTCCAGATGGCGTATGTTCAAAAGTTGTGCCATGTTCTAATGAAATTGGTTCTGGAGAACATACATGTTATTTTGATGCAAATACAGGTGATTATACAAACTGTGATGAAACATGTGATATCGTATCATGCAATGATAAGCATATGATGGTTGATGGTACCTGTGTTGCTTGTCCATTAAATTCATCAAGTTCAGGTGGTAATTCAACATCTTGTACATGTAATGAAAACGCAACTGTTACAGGGTTTGCGGGTGGTAATATAATTACAACAACCAATGCATGTAAATTAGTGCCAGAATTTACAATCACAACAACAGATACAGCCAGTCGTTTTAGTTTTGACTTATCTGCAGCAGGAACATATTGGGTTGATTGGGGTGATGGTACAGAAATAGAAAAAATAGAAAAACAAGATACAGAAACCGTTCGTTTAGCTCATGAATTTATCACAGATGGCGCACATACAATCAGTATGCGTGGTGATGCAACAGAATATACAAACAGTGGCAGTGTGATAAATTTCGCAACAGAACAAATCCGTATTAGAAAAAATTTTGGTACTGTGATGGCTGATGGTAATGAATCAATTGCTAAATTGGGTGGCAGTTTGGGTGCGATATTTAGTCAGGCTGTTCCGAATATGTTTTATAACACCTGTGACAGATGTATATCATTGATTGAAATACCATCAACATTATTTGCTGGAATATCAGGTGTCGCAGAAGATATGTTTAACGGTACGTTTAGTGATTGTACTGGTTTGACCAAGTTGCCAAATGGTTTATTCAAAAATATATCTGGAATGCCTGTTGCTAATATGTTTGCAGAAACGTTTTCTGGTTGTTCTAATATAACAGGATACGTACCGGTTGATTTATTTTCAGATAAATTGGAATATGCACCAAATGTAATGACTGGTATATTCAATAATACATCATTGGAAACACAATGCGAATCTGGTATGTATCAATACAAAACCGGGTTTGAAGCCGATTGGAATAGCAAGGTTGCATGCACACCATGTCCGGATGGCTTAAAATCTGGTGTTGGTGCAACCAGTGTTAATGAATGTGGTTCTGTGCGTACGCTACATATTGGCGAAAATGATACGATGCAACTGCTTAGTGTTCGCCCATCAGCCAGTCCAATGTTGGTTGTTGAAATAGACGGTAATAAATACTTTGGTCAAATGTCTATGGATTCAAGCAAAACAATCAGTTCTGAATCTGACAAGCATTTTATCATAGAATATAATGACAAAACATATTACTTGCACGACTTTACGATGCAATAAAAATACCGCCAAACGGCGGTTTTTTTATTGATGTAATAATTATTTTTGCTTTGATAAATCTAGTGTTTTTGTTTGGATGTTTTGTTGCAACTTTTTTAATTGTTCTTGCACTTCGTGTTTTTTTTGCATATTGTTGTTTTCGTTTATGATGCCCGCAGAAATCATTAAAAACAGCGCAGTCATAACAGCAATTGCGATTTTATCTGCCTTTTCTAAGATTGGCTTTGTGTCATCTGTCATATTTCTTCCTTTTGTGATTAATTTCAAGACAGATATTAATACATGAATTGTATTTGTCAAGAAATTACTTGTGCTACAAATATGTCTTTGCACAAATCAATTAATTTTACCTTGCAGATTGTTTTTGCAGGTATTGTATTGCCACCAATTTTAACAGCAATATCGTGTGGGTCGCGTGCCATATTATTTTCTTCAACTAATACTTGAACAGTTTTACCAATTTGAGATTGCATAAATTCAATACGATTTTGATTTGCTACATCGTTTATAATTTTTACACGTTGTTTTGATATGTTGCGGTCAACTTGGTTTGGCATTTGTGCCGCAGGTGTATCAGGTCGCGGTGAAAAAGGAAATGCATGTATTTTAATTGGTTTTGTTTCGCGAACCAATGTCAGTGTTTCTGTAAATAATTCTTCTGATTCACCTGGGAAACCACAGATTATATCCCAACTGAACGTAATTTTGCCGTTCGCTAATCTAACTAATTCACGAACTGTATCCGCATTATGACGGCGCCCCATTGACTTTAATATTGTATCAGACCCAGATTGCATTGAAAAGTGCATATGTGGCATCATGCGTGGCTCTGATTTTATCAGTTCAATAATATTCTTTACGTCTGGTACCGCTGGGTCAACAGATGACAGGCGCAGACGTTGAATTTCTGGTATATCACTTAACAGTTTTTTACATAAATCAGATAATAAAACAACCTTATCTCCGTCTTTCTTGACATAAGATGCGATATCAACACCGGTCAGAACAATTTCATAAAACCCTTTGTTAACCGCATCACGAACATCCGCCAAAATATCATCGTATTCAAAAGATACCCCCAGTCCACGTAACGCACGTGTAATACAATAAGTGCAATTATGGTTGCATCCATTTTGAATTTGAACAAATTGTTTGGACAGTTTTGTGTCTGTGTTGGGTATATTTTTTATTTCGCCAGTGGGCAGGGCGGTATTATCGGTTACATAAGATCCGATCTTCATCTTGTCTTGGTTGTGAATAACAGTTGTGTTTGGAATATTGTTGAATAATTCCGGATTTCGTGTTGCTGCACATCCTGTCACAAACAGTTGCACATTTGGGTTTTCGCGTGCGATTTTGCGTACTGCTTGTCCTGATTGGCGTTCTGCCTCTGCAGTGACAGCACAAGTATTAACAACAATGGCTGTTTCAATGTGTTTGGACAGCATATTTTTAATTTTTTCAGATTCCAGTGCATTTAACCTGCAACCAAACGAAACTGATTTAATATTACGTTTGTTATTCTGCATTTTTTATTATCCAATACGCATTATAAAACACGCTTAAACTTTTTCAAGTCTTAGCTTTCGTCTCTGTGACAAGGTTATTTCTGTTTGCCTTTATTGTTTGCGTATTTGGTTTCTGATATTTTTTTTACTTTATCATACAGGTCTTTTTCATAGTTGTAGATGTATTGTCGATATTGTCGCATAGTTGGGGCCCGCCTGTATGTTGGGCTTGGGTGTATTTTTCTGAACCAACTGATACTATCTACGGGCTGACTTGGCCATGTTATCTTTTTCCAACCACTTAACTCATTGTACATACGATTAAAGTCCATGGAAACTTTTTGTTGATGTTTAATAGCATCCGCAATTTCGTGATCTTTTACAACGGCGTTGTTTTGTGGTTTTGATAATTGTTCTTCTAAATTGAATTTTTCTAAATCCGGTTGAATACAAATATCATAGTAGCATAGAATAAAGAGGATACATGCTACTATTGCACCCTTGTTAGCTTTTTTATTTGTCCAATCTAACATCTAAAGCCCCTCTTTTTGTTAAAATAACTCTGGCACATAATATGAAATTTGTCAACAAATATACAAAGGTTATATGAAAAATATATGTTTTTGGAGTGATTTAATATTTTTCTTCTTGCATTTTTACCGCTCATAAGGCATTATAACCTGACGAAAATTATTTCAATAAAGGATTTAAAATGGCACGCACGACAAATTCTGATACATTACCATACGTAGAAAGTCGTTATGAACTGGGGATGTTGGCATCTCAACGCGTTCGTGACTTGAACGGCGGTGCAGAAGCAGTGGTTGATAAAAACGATGATAAATTGACAGTTGTTGCATTACGTGAAATTGCTAGTGGCAAATTAGACGTTAATGCAGTACGTCACGAATTTGTTCAATCTTACAAGGAAGCGCCTATTGTTGAATTGGGCGAAGAATCACTGGAAGTTGGCAGCGAAGATCCATTATTGCGTGAAATTGATGCAGAACTGGAAGCGTCATTGTCATCTGATGAAATTCCAATGGAAACTGCCGAAGAAGCAGTTGAAGAAGTAGAAGAATCTTCAGACGAAGAATAATCAACGGATACGGAGACGTCGCATAGTTGGTCTAGTGCGCCACATTGGAAATGTGGTATACGGGCAACCGTATCAAGGGTTCGAATCCCTTCGTCTCCGCCAGAAAATTAAAATTTTAAACCGCCCGACTAGGGCGGTTTTGATTTTAACATGGCGTGGACGAAGGGATACGCCAAAGCGCAGCGCATGGCGAATACGAGAATACATTATTAGAAAAATCCCAAAAATCGCTGGAACAAGATTTTTGCAGATTTTAATTATTATGTATCGAGGACAGGATTTTGTCTCCGCCAGAAATATTGAACATCCCAAATGGGATGTTTTATTTTTGTATTGCAGTCGCAGTTTGAATCTTACGTAGCGAAAAGCGTTAAGAAAAAATAACATACAAGTATCCTCAATATAGCAAAAAATGGTTCTTTATATAAAAAAACGGCAGAGGCAACCCGGTATTCTTTTCAGAGGAACTTGACAGGATAAAACTTATAGAAAATATTTATAATATATGTATTAAGAAAAGTTCTTGAATTCATTCAAAAAAAATGTGTATACTCAGGCTAGACTAATAAATAAAGGTTTAATTATGATAGATATCAAATTATTACGTGAACATCCAGAATTGTTTCGTGAATTGGTCAGAATAAGAAATTCTGATATTAATGTGGACGAATTAATAGCTGTTGATCAACAATTACGTGAGCAACAGCAAAAAACTGAAGCTTTGCAATCAGAATTGAATAATCTATCACGTCAAAAGAAGATAGAAGAAGCAAAACAGGTCAAAGAACAATTGGCACAACAGGAACCTATTCTCAAAGAATTGCAAGATAAACGCAAACAAATATTAGATCGTGTCCCGAATTTCTTGGCGCCAGATACCCCTGTTGGTGGATCGGATGCACAGAATTTGGAAGTGTTTCGTTGGGGCGAACAACCTAAATTTGATTTTACGCCAAAAACCCACGAAGAATTGGGCAAAAAATTGGGTATTTTGGATATAGAACGTGGTGCAAAGGTTTCTGGTGCTGGTTTTTATTATTGGGTTGGGGATGGTGCAAGATTGCAAAATGCCGCGTTTAGATATGTAGAAGATTTATTATCAGAACGTGGTTTTATTTCTTTTAAAACACCTGTGCTGACAAAAAAGACTGCGTTATACGCAACAGGATACTTCCCATTTTCTCAAGATGAAACATATTGTATAAATGATACTGATATGGTTTTGATTGGTACTTCTGAACAATCTTTGGTTCCATATCGTATGAATGAAACAATTGAAGAATCAAAACTGCCTTTACTTTATACAGCATTCACGCCGTGTTTTAGATATGAAGCGGGTGCGGCAGGTCGTGCAACACGTGGTATTTTCCGTGTACACCAATTTCATAAACAAGAGCAAATTGTTTTGTGTAAACCAGAAGAATCCGAATATTGGAATTTGGTTTGTCAAAAAAACGTAGAAGATATTATGCAAGGACTTGAAATTCCATACCGTGTTGTATTGGTTTGCACTGGCGATATGGGCGCACCAGGTTTTAAAAAATATGATACAGAAGGATGGTTTGCAGGATTTGGTGAATATCGTGAAACACATTCAAATTCAAATTTGATTGATTACCAAGCGCGTCGTGCAAACATAAAATTTAATGGAAAGAATAAGGGGTTTGTTCATACTATATCATCAACAGCATTGACAGATCGTGCTTTGATTGCGATTATTGAAAATAACCAAACCAAAGAAGGTTATGTAAAAATCCCGAAAGCATTACAAAAGTATATGAATGGACAAACGGAAATTCGTCCGGTCCAGCACAAAGATGTTGAACGCATTGATGTTTCATATATGAAAGATCGTCTTAACGGTTTACATTATGAAAGCATAGGGGATAACAACCCAGAAACTTTGGCTTTTTTCAAAAAGTCATAAGAACAAGTTTTCATATTACCAATATTCTATCTTGAATTGGGCCCCATAACAAAGAAATTATTTGTTGTGGGGTATTTATTATCTGCTCATTAAAATCATCTAAGTTTAATAAATTTTGAAATTGTGTTTGAATATCAGACTTTAATACAGATGTAATTTTTTTATAAAATCAGTTGTTAAAAATTTTGTAGGCGAAATTCACACGCAAGGAATCTTTTATAATTGCAGGACCATCCATAGATACAATAGTTTTTACATCATTTTCAGCAAGATAGCGTGTTTCTTTATCATTGATAACTAAGCCGTTGCTACTCATAACAATCCAATACTTTTCAGATACAAATTGTTGTAATTTTGTGGCATCGGTCGTAATTGTATAAATCAATAGTTCTTGTGAATACATAATCTTTTCAATCAATGATAGAATTAAACTGCGTTTATCTGTGAAATTCATGTTTGTTACATCTAATATGGTGGCCAGGAACCAGATTCTAATGATTGTATTTATCTAACATTGTAAGTGGATAATTTAACAGACCAGATTTGTTATAAAATGCGCTTGTGTAAAATTGGCTATTTTTCTATAGTATAATTATTGATTATGTAGGGAAAGGATAAAAATGTCAAAAACATGCAGTTTTTTGCGATTTTTGTTATATACATTGTGTGCGTGTGTTGCGTTGTTGAATGTGTCCGATTCGTATGCCGCAACGTGCAGTGATGAAAATGGTGAAATATTATTTCCGGCGGGTGCCGTAACTGTTCCTTCGGCCCAGGAATTATATAATAATGGTGTTATCAAGGCTGTTAATACATCACAAAACAATGAAATTTATGACTTGGATGCTTATGTTGCTGGCGAAGAATGGTCTGTATATTTTCCTGAATCAAATAAAATTATATCTGGTGTTGCTGTATGTGGGCCATCTGGGAAAGCCAAGAATATTGCAGGACAAAGTTCTAATGCCTATATAAGTACTGCATATCCAACAAATCCGCCTGTGGCATATCTTGGGTGTTTTTGTAAATTGGGTGGAATAAATGATGATACCAATTATGCATCTGCTGGACAAATGGGTGGTTCTGGTTCAACACCCGAAGCAAAATTAAACAATTGTCGTGCAAATTGTCCATCTGTTTGTGCGAATTATATTGCAACAGATGCGGCATTTCGTGCTGCGATATATGGTGGTGCGGATAATTGTCCGGTTGGAACGCCAGGCGAAGGTGGTGGTTCGGAACCAGAAACATGTGATAAAACAGCAACCGATTTTTGTGATGTAAATGCCGGTTGTGAATATGTTTTGAATAATGAATATTCTGTTGGTTATACGATGGATGTATCTGATGATTATTGTTATGCAACACCAAATCAATATACAATATCATTATCGTTGGATGGTACAAATATTTCAGATACAATAAGTGTATATTATGATATTGAAATTTCAGACCTGCCAACTCCGACAATGGATGGTAAAAGTTTCCAAGGCTGGTTTGATGGAAATGGCAATCAATATTCAAATGGTATGGTGTATAACGTTGCTGGCGATATAACACTGTATGCACAGTGGGGTCGTGATTGTGAATTCCCAGTTGGTGATGCAATCAGCCAAACACCATCTGCAGACACAAGTTTAAGTTTACCAACCGTTGCAACATTGGCATCGCAGAATCCATCTGATTTTACATATTCTGGTGGCGTTTATAGGTTTACGGATGGTGGTAATGGTATGGCTATTTATAATGCAGACCAGCGCTTTTCAGTAAAGTATGAAAACGGTTTATTATGGGGAACTGCATTTTGTGGTCCAAACGGCAGTGGCGAAAAAACACAGTTATATTATACAAACGATAACAAAGGCTTGACTGCGTATCAAGCCGGCAAGGGGTGCTGGTGTCGTTATGGTTTGGATAATGATAAAGTAACAGATTTTCCATGGGAACGCGCATCAACGATGGCTGATACAGATACGTGTCGTGCAACGTGTCCATCGGTTTGTGCGAACTATACTGCTACAGATGCCAAGTTCCGTTCTATATTGTTGAACGAGGGTGAAGAATCAGGAACGTGTCCTGTTATGGATAATTCTGTTCAGTGTGAAGAACAAGATGGTTACGATGCTGCGTATAATGAATCAACCGGGGAATGCGAATACACACCACGCAAATATACAATAACGTTAGACAGTGGTGAAGAGGTGTATGTTGATATTGAATCAATTGTTGAGCAGGTTACAGTTCCGCATAAGGCAAGTTATAGATTTGGCGGTTATTACACTGGTCAATCTGCTACAGGCACAATGATATACGATGAAAATGGCTATTTAGTACTGGAAACAGATGAAGAAAAATTGAATTATCTGTTGAAAAATCAGATGTTATATGCAAATTGGATTGAAGCGTTTTGTACAGATGATGACGGTATGGTTGTCTGGAACAGCGTGGATAGTATTATGGATACCCAGGCATTGTTAAACAGCGGTATTGTATCCAAGAAAGAGGGGGGGGCGGAAAACGTATATCAGATTAATGATTTTGCAGCATATACTGCGGATCAACGTTGGGCTGTAAATTTCCCAGAATATGGCACTGTCACAGGTTCTGCGTTTTGTGGACCACGTGGCAGCAAGGCCCCAGGCGAAGCTGTTTCAGATGTTTTGACTGGTAACAGTGGTGCAACAGTGGCCCAGGCATACAGTGGTTGTTATTGTCGCTATGGCGAACCAGCACCAGATCAACCATGGGTCAAGGCTGCTGATTATTATTCATCTGGTGATGATTGGGCGACCAGAACAGATGCATGTCGTATGAATTGTTCTGCCAAGTGTGCCAATATTATTGCAGGTTCAGATGAAGAATATAGTACAGAAGATAGTAAAAACTTTAGAATAACATTGTATGGCGGGGCAGATAATTGTCCTGTGGGCTCAAACGATCCGATATTATGTGCACCGGGTTGGTATATGGATAATGGTACGTGTATCGTATGTCCAGATGGCTATACATCTGATGCAGGCGCGACCGCCCAGAATCAGTGTTATCAGTCTTGTCCGCCATCAGCATGTCCAGCACCTGATGTATGCAGTGATCCAAACGCGACATGTGAATACGAAGAAGTACTAACGATTGGAAAACAGTATTATGGTGATACAGCATGTGTTGGTGCCACATGTGATGTAAATGTAACCATAATATGTAACGACGGATATAAATTGGTTGATGGCACGTGCCAAAAACAGTGCACAGACAATGAAATGCTGGTAAATGGTACCTGCGTTGAACCAGAATTCACAATCACAACAACAGATACAGCCAGTCGTTTTAGTTTTGATTTATCTGCGGCTGGAATATATTGGATTGATTGGGGCGATGGTACAGAAATAGAAAAAATAGAAAAACAAGATACAGAAACTGTGCGTTTCAGTCATGTGTTTATCACAGATGGCGCACACACAATCGGTATATATGGTGATGCAACAGAATATTCAAACAGTGGCAGTGTGATAAAATTCGCAACAGAGTCAATACCAGTCTCAAGCAGTGGAGGAGCTACGTTGCAACCTATGAAAGGAAATAAATCAATAGTTAAATTTGGGGGCAGTTTGGGTGCGATATTCAGTGGTGCTGATAATTTTAGTGGTTTTTGTCAGAATTGTGTAGAATTAACGGAAATCCCTGCAACATTGTTTAATGGTGTATCGGATAATGCATACTTTTATGGTGCCTTTTCGAAGTGTGAAAAACTACAAAGTATCCCATATGGTTTGTTTGCGGGTATAACAAATGCCAAAAGTAATCAATTCAACTCTACATTCTCTGGCTGTACATCATTGGAATCAATTCCAGAAGATTTGTTTGCAGGCATATCAGGCGCCGCAGAATATATGTTCGTCTCTACATTCTATAACTGTACATCATTAAAGCATGTGCCAAATGGTATATTTGCCAACATATCAGGCAGCGCAGAAGGTATGTTCGCTCATACATTCGCATACTGTACATTATTGGAATCAATTCCTGAAAAAATGTTCGGTAATGTATCTGGTGTTGCACCACGTATATTTGATTATACGTTTATGGACTGTACGTCGCTACAGTCTATACCAAAAGATTTGTTTGGCGATGTATCCGGCGGTGAAGATGAGATGTTTAGACATACATTCAGTGGCTGTACGTCATTAAAATCTATTCCTGAAAACCTGTTTGTAAAAATAATAGACCCAGGTTATGGAATGTTTATGGGTACATTCTCTGACTGTACATCATTGGAATCAATTCCTGAAAACTTGTTTGCAAATATGACAGGTATTGATGGTGAAATGTTTTCGGGTACATTCTACAATTGTACAAACCTGTCTGGTTATGTGCCTGCGAATATGTTCAAAACATTAGTTGACAATGGTACAGGTGACCTGTATGCCCAAGGATATCTAGAAGATATATCCCAAATGGACGAGATCTTCTATAACACCGCGTTGGATACATCTTGTCCAGCCGGCACAACACAATACATTACTGGCTTTGAATCTGCATGGGATGGCAGAGTTGCATGCGCACCATGTCCAGATGGTGTATGCAGTATTGTAACACAATGTAGTGATGGTAATGCATTTGGTGAAACGACATGTTATTTTGATGCAAATACAGGTGATTATACAACATGTGATATGTGCGAGTACACATCTTGCATGGATGGTTTTGAAATGGTTGATGGCGCATGTGAATTTGCCCCTGAATTTGCAGTTGTAACAACCCCAATATCGGGTGGTACGGAATTTTCTTTCACACTGTCTGCCAAGGGTACATACTATATTGATTGGGGTGATAATACGGGCATACAATCAATACAAAAAACAAATGTTGAACCACAAGTAATCAGACATACTTATGAGAATTCTGCAGACTCATATACAATTCAGATGTCTGGTGCGGCAACATCGTATAATACAACCGAAGAACCTGTGATTGACTTCAAAGGAAATGAATATGTTTATGAATTACAGGGCAGTTTGGGCGCCATATTTGGTGGAAATGCCAAGTTTATGTTTGAACATACGTTCCAAGATTGCAAGAATTTGGAAATAGTGCCTGCGGCATTGTTTAACGGTGTGGCTGGGCCAGATAAATCAATGTTTAACAGTACATTCCAAGGTTGTGAAAAATTGGCAGAAATTCCATCTGGATTGTTTGATATCTTGGGTGACGAATACTATGATGCGCCACAACAGATGTTTATGGGTACATTTAAAGACTGTTCTGCATTGAATAACGTCCCATCTGACCTGTTTGCCAAGGTTACAGGTGGCGCATATGGATTATTCAAAGATACGTTCAAAAACTGTTCGTCTTTGGATAGTGTTCATCCAGAATTGTTTGTAAATATAACAACGCCAAATGCAAATATGTTTGAAAGTACGTTCCAAGGTTGTACATCCTTGACGCAAATACCTGCACAATTGTTCCAAAATGTATCGGGCGGTGCGGCTTATATGTTCTATTCAACGTTCCGCAATTGTTCTGGCTTAACCAGTTTGGAATCAGGATTGTTTGACAGCATAAATACAAATGCACCATATATGTTTGACAGAACATTCTTGGGTTGTACATCTTTGGCTGATATCCCAGACGATTTGTTCAGTGGTATAACAACAACAGATAATGCATCATTTATGTTTATTGGTACGTTTAATGGTTGTACTGGGTTAAAACGTTTGCCATCAACATTGTTTGCAAATATCCAAGGTGTTCCAGCAGACAGCATGTTTGACCAAACCTTCCGTGGTTGCAGCGGATTGCGTGGATATCTGCCTCCATACTTCTTTGGTGGTTTGGATATGACAGATGTCAAGGTTTCAAGTGTAATGGATGAAACGTTTACAAATACAGAACTTGATAAAAAATGTCCATCTGGTGCACACAGAACTCAGGCTAACTTTGGATATACATTATCTGGTCGTGCAGTATGCTTGCCATGTGAAGACGGAACAATGTCTTTCGCAGGTGCGAATATGTGTCATGTGCCAAAGAAACTGCGTATCAGTGATGATGATACAACAGATATCACAGTTTATCTGTTGCCAGAAAAACCTGTGGCAACACTGGGAATGGCGTTTGATATTCCTGATTCTGGTGTTTATTACAGTTGTCTGTCAACAGATGAAAACAGAACAATAAATAATGATACAGACAAAAAAATGCACATAGAATATCAAAATCAGCATTATTTGATGTATGATTGTACTGCACAATAAATAAAACCGCCATTTGGCGGTTTTAATCTTTGTTTTTATATAAAAAATATGATATAATACGTTACATGAAAAAGTTAAGTTTATTTTTAATGGTTGCATTATTGGCGGCTTGTCAATCTGCACCAAATGCTGAAATTGACGAATATGTTGATGACAGTGTATGTGTTGGTGAAAACTGTGAAATTGTTAAATATTCAATGCCAAATGGTAATGATTTGGTTTTGGAAACATCAAAACACATTATTCAGATAGATGCACAGCCAAACGTTAAATACGGTTACTATGTCTGGGCTGGCGACAAAGAAACGACAACAGATCCTGACCTGATAATAGAAGATGGTAACGCAATGGTCTTGGTTGAAGAATAAAAAAATGCCCGTTCGGGCGTTTTTTTTATGCGTTTTCACCTGCAACATATCCGCTGGCCCACGCCCAATGTAGATTATAACCACCCAAGTCACCGGTTACATCTAATACTTCACCTGTAAAGTATAGGCCAGAACATAATTTTGATTCCAACGTTTTTGATGATATTTCATCCGTAGAAACACCACCACGAACAACTTCGGCACTGGACATAGAATGTCGTGTGATTTTATCTGCAGAAATAAATATATTATGAATCTTGTTGGCAATATTTTTTATTTCTGTATCTTTTACATCTGCAATATTTCTGGAATCGTTATTTGCTAAAAATTTTGCAATTTTTGTAGGCAAGTATTCAGACAATATTGCATGTATTTTTCTTGTGCCACTTTTTTGTTTTGCTGTCCTAAGAACTTCATATATATTTATATTTGGTAACAAATTAATGTTTATACCATTTTCAAAATCTAATATACTGGCGCGATATGCTAGTGGTCCCCCAATACCCATATGTGTAAACAGTAAATCGTCTTTGATTCTGGTTTTGTTGATAGTAATTTCTGCATTAATAGATATTCCAGCAAATTCAGAAATTGCGCCTTTGATATTCAGGGTGCACAGTGCAGGGCGCACAGGTACAATTTTATGTCCAAATTTTTTCGCAATTTTATATCCGATATCAGATACACCCAGTGTCGCAAAAGATGTGCCGCCAGATGCAATAATAACAGATTTTGCACAGAATGTTTTATTGTCTGTTTTTATATAAAATATATCTTCTTGTTTATCAATATCTAATACTGTCGTATTATAAAACATAGGTACATTTTTTATGTCTTGTATCAGTGCATTTATAACATCTGTTGCAGGATTTTTACAAAAATATCGCCCTGTTGTTTTTTCAGTCAGTTTTATATTGTGTTTCTGTGCCCAATCCAATACGTCATAAGGTTTATATTTGCTTAATACACTGCGTACAAAGTTTGGATTTTCTCCAAAGTATTTTTGATATGCGACCGCTTCATTTGTGATATTACAATGTCCGCCCCCAGATACAGCAACTTTGCGTGCAGGTGATGACCCCATTTCAAGAATTGCGACATTACGATTATTCTGAATTGCGGTATATGCGGATTTTAGACCTGATGCGCCTGCGCCAATGATAATGATATCATATTCTACCATTGTGTATAACCTGGATTACATTTTTGAACGCAATGATTTTTATCCCAATATTGTATGCCTGTGTTGTCTGATTTGTTTGTACAGATTAAACGGCACTCGTTGTTTTCCAAAATGTATTTTTCACCTTGGTATAAACATGCGCCGATTTCGCATTCTTCCAGATAACTGCTGACGACGATTTCGCCATTTATTCCATACTTGTTATTGCAGCGACCACACTGTTCCCAATATTCACTGGTTTGTGTTTTGTCAGAAGTATAACCTGGCGTGCATCTTGTAACGATGCAATCACCCCAACGTTGATTAAATTCGTCCCAGACCATTTCACCAATTCCGTTTTTAACGGTACAAGGTTGTATGTCTTGTTGACATTTATCATTTTCAATATGATATCCATATTCACATTCTGTTGCGACACATGGGCCAAACGCCATATTACTATCATTCCACGTTTGTATTGCATAGGTAGCGTTTGGTAACATGCATGTTTTTATATTTTCATAACAGTTTTTCATATAAGGATGATATCCATATGCACATGTTTTAACTAAACAGTTACCTGTTTCATGATACGTCAGGGCGTTTTCACGATCGCATGCATGACATCTGCCTGATAACATCTCGTACTCAGATTTACATGACGTTTCAACACAAATGTTGTTTTCTATCTTGCATGGATTACCTGTCACGGATACACCAAAACTGTATGTGCATTGTCCATTCCATTGTACTATCTCTTGGTCAACGTATGCTGTGCCATATTCAACAGATAAACTGTCCGTACATGTACAACTGCTGTTGCCATAGCCTTCTGCTGTTGAATTTTCTGGACATTCATACAAGCCAATATTTTCGCCATATCCCGTTTCAACAGATTCTATACCAGGACATACCATGCCCAATTCGCACAATTCGCAATCTTCTGTTGAACCGTTCAAGTATTTACCAGCCACACATGTCTTTACTCCACGTTCCCATTGTGCGTACAGCGGAATAATTACATTGTTTTCTGTTGTCAGGTTCAATACAGATTGTGCATCACCGTATGAATTACCTTTACCATCAGCAGACGTGTTCCAACCTGTAAATACCCAACCCGTTAATTTATACTGATTTGCGTTCAGATTTTGTTCAGTATCATACACATGATGACTGGTTTGCTTTTTGCCAATAACATCTGTTACAGCAGAGTCAGGTACATTTGCATCATATGTAATGGTATATTCAGCAGGCAGATATTGTGCGGTTAATGTTTTTTCTGTTGTATAATTCCATTGTACAGTTGAGTTTGCATACAATTTATCCCCAGATTCAGATACTGACCAATAGTCTAAAATATATCCAGCCTTGTAACATTTTCCATCTGCGTCATGCGGTTTGAAATCTGCGCCAGCAGTTATCTCAGTTGTCCAGGGTATTCCATATGCATCACCACAATTATATGTTACGATATATTCGTTTGCGTATGCGTTATTGCCAAATGCGCAAAGTAGCAATGCAAGCATTATTAATTGCGAAAAAACACAATTTTTAATAGATTTCATTGTACTAAGCAAACTCCCTCTGCGCGATTTACATTTTGCAATTGCATAACATATGATACAGATTCTAGAAAAAAACACTAAATCAAAGCAAGTGAAAAATATCAAATTTCAAGTCATATAAAATTTATTTTTTTATGCTGTTTTTTTTCTTGCTCATATCCCCTGATTTTTTCTACACTGAAACACATATAATACAGGAAAAGGAACGAACATAGCAGGAATTCGGTATTTTTTACCGTTTGGGGGAGGAATGCAAGCATTGAAAATCTTCAAGAATTGTTTTGTGTCACGATTCGTGAAGGTGACGTTGTTTGCTATAATTTCGTTATCTGTTCATATTGTTAACGCAAATGCTGCGGGTTATGTGTGTTCTGACGCTATGTACACCAGTTGTAATGCCGGTTATTACATGACCGTAACAAGTCCTGGAAATATAGTTAAATACCAAGGAATACCCGCTTCTGGTAACAACTGTACCGCGTGCCCATCATCAACTGCAACATATTGTCCAGGCGGAATAGAGGGACCGATTTATAAAATGACCCTTAATGCCAATGGCGGTACTTTGAAAACGTTGAAAGAGGTATATAGAGGGCTTACTAGTACAGGTTTGATAGATTATGATGTTTCTTTTTACATAGGAACAACCAGCAGCAGCAAGGGTACAGATATAACTACGGCTGGTATAGGGTCATCAAATCTGCCAACACGTACAGGTTATACCCTTGCTGGTTTTTATGATACAAGTGCAACCAGTGGTGGTAATTTAATTATAAGCAATAGAGGTATGTTTCAGACCGCTGCACAAAGTGTTTCTTTGCCTGGGACGGTATATGCACGTTGGACAGCGAATACAGCGACGGTAGCATTTAATGCCAATGGTGGTAGTGGTGGACAAAGTTCAAATGTAACCGCAACGTATAACGCAGCTATGCCAACAATCAGTACAACCAAACCAACCAAGACCGGATGTAAGTTTATGGGATGGTATGATAATGCAACGTACACATCTGGGACTCAATATTATACAGCAGCTGGCGCATCTGCGCGTACATGGAATAAAACTTCCTCTACAGCAACATTGTATGCAGGGTGGTCTTGTTTCACAGCCAGTGCATCAACTAAGACCCTAACATACAGTGGCAGTGCACAAAGTTGTGCCAGTACACCAACTGTAAGTGGGGTTTCTGGCTATACCGTTACATACAGTTCAAGTGCCAGTGGAACATATTCTTCAACGGCACCCACATTAACAAATGCTGGCAGTGCGACTATCTATTATCGTGTTGCTGCGACAGATTATACAACATATCAGGGCAATTATACCTGTACAATGAACAAGGCGAATGGAACAACCACAATCAAAGATAGTGGGACAACAGTAACGTCTGGCAGTGTTACGTATCCGAGCACAAAAATATTAACGGTTTCCTGTTCTGGGTCACCATCGTCCGGTATTTCTGTCAGCAGTAGTAATACGTCTATTGCGGCCGCATCAATAAGTGGAACGACATTAACGCTAACACCGAAAAGTTCCGGTACGACCGCAATAACTGTAACATGTCCTGCGACAACGAATTATAACTCCAGTACCGGAACATATACATTAACCGTAAACAAAGGTACGATTACCGCTACTGTGAATAACAAATCCAAAACATATGATGGTAGTGCGTTGTCATGTAATGGTATAAGTGGTGTTTCACCATCTGGTGCAACGGTGACATATGCAACAACCAGTGGAGGAACATATTCTGCAACCGTTCCAACAAGGACCGATGCAGGTACTACAACTGTATATTATAAAATAAACGCAACTAATTATACCGAAAAGTCAGGTACATTTACCTGTACTGTAAACAAGGCGAGTGGAACAACCACAATCAAAGATAGTGGGACAACAGTAACGTCTGGCAGTGTTGCGTATCCGAACACAAAAACATTAACGGTTTCCTGTTCTGGGTCACCATCGTCCGGTATTTCTGTCAGCAGTAGTAATACGTCTATTGCGGCCGCATCGATAAGTGGAACGACATTAACACTAACACCGAAAAGTTCCAGTACGACTGCTGCTGTAATAACTGTAACATGTCCTGCGACAACGAATTATAACTCCAGTACCGGAACATATACATTAACCGTAAACAAGGGTACGATTACCGCTAGTGTGGCTAACAAATCCAAAACATATGATGGTACTGCATTATCATGTAATGGTATAAGTAATGTTACACCATCTGGTGCAACGGTGCAATATTCAACAAACAGTGGTGGAACATATTCTACAAGCGTTCCAACAAGGACCGATGCAGGTACTACAACCATAAATTATAAAATAACTGCATCTAATTATACTGACAAGACAGGTACATTTACCTGTACTGTAACACAATCTAATACAACCAGCGGTTTATTAACATTAAGTTCAAATACTGGTCAGATGCAATATAACAGCACTGCAACCTTTACAGTTACAAAAAATACCAGTGGTGGTACATTGTCTGTAAGTTCAAATAATACAAACCTTGCAACTGTATCACTAAGTGGAACAAAGGTTACTGTAAACAGTAAGGCTACATATGGTATTGTACATATTACAGTAAAAAGTGCTGCAACTAATAATTATCCTGAACAATCTGCAACATATATCGCAACGATTAATAAAGGAACTATTACTTTAATCAGCAGTGGTGCCACAACTGTGGGCACAACCATGATTTACTCGTACAATGGTTCTACATATTTATATTTAACTACGTGGGATACTGCACAGATGACGACATCATCTAACAAGATAACGGTACCACAGCTAGCAGGCAAGGTATTCCAAGGATATTATGATACTGCTTCGCGTTCCAATCAGTATATTAATGCAAATGGTTTTGTTACCACTGCTGGGTTAGAAGCGGCCAAAAATGCGACAACAGATATACAATGGGTTGCAGTATGGGAAAATTGTACTGCTGGTTATTATTGCCCAGCGGGATCAACCAGTGTGACACAAAATAAATGTTCTGCCGGTACATACAGCAGTGCTGGCGCCGCCAGTTGCTCTTCATGTACAGGTGCGACATATTCTGCAGCAGGTGCCGCCAGTTGTACCGAATGTCCAGACGGATATACATATAATACAACACCGGGTAAAACTGCACAAACGTCATGTCAAATTCATTGTTCTGCGGGTACGCGTGTTGTAAATCCAAAGGAACAATGCACCAGTCCTGCGGGCGGTTGGTACACAACGGGTGATACAGTTACAAATTATGGCAATGTAACTGCAGTAAATTATTGTAGTGCAGGCTTTACTAACAGTGGTACATCTGCATCAAATCATGATGAAAAAGGTGATTGTGTTAATAGCAACTACGCAGGAAAAAGCATAACCGCAACTGCTGAAAATGTCCGCTATATTAGATTAAAATCTAGTGGAAATACAGTTAATACAGGAACGCATGTTGTTGAAATTCAAGCGTTTGCATCCAGTGATGCCACAGGTACAAACTTAATGTCGGGCAAGGGTTCAAACGATAATTTGAAAAACGCAACAGATGGTTCTTTTGCTAATGCAATATACACACAAACAGGTGCAAACAGTTGGTTAGTGTGGGATTTAGGAAGTGTGGTCACAAAAATTGGTTCAATTAAATTTGCATTGTATAGCCAGGATAATAGAACTTATTCGGATGTAGAAATACAAGTGTCCAAAGATAACGCAACTTGGACAACTGTGTTTGGGCCATCTTCTGTTACAACGCCATTGGATGCAAACAAAACAGATGCGGTACCAGAAATGTTGGTTGTTGCTGGTGTAGCACAATGTGCGGCAGGTTATGCATCATCGGTATCATCAAGTGTTAAATTGGGCAATACAAAAAGCTGCAGTAAATGTACTGGCGCGACATATTCCAACGCAGGTGCCACCAGTTGTACATTATGTCCATTATCTGGCAATGGGTACGATGATAAAAATGGAAATGGTTTACATGATTCTGTTACAGAATGTACAAAAAGTGGTTTAACTTGTACAGATTCTGCAACTGGTGGAACTGGAACGAATACATGTTCGTATAATAACAGCACAAATACATATGATGCATCTTGTTCAGATTGTGTCATAGGTGGCTGTCCTGCAGGAAAATATCTTGAAAATGGTACATGTATAGAATGTCCAAAGGGATACATGTGTTCTGATGGTAAAAACAAGGAACGATGTTCAAATGGTTCATATCAGGATAAAACCGGTCAAAGCAGTTGCGAAAAATGTCCAAGCATAAATATGGAAGGTATTACTCATAAAGTGATAGGTTTAGGACTTCATTCTGGTTCAGAAGATATAGATAACACTGGCATGACATATGATTCTATTGAAGAATGTTATGTGGTCTATATGTATGCAGATGAAATAGTGGCAAAATTGATGGGCGTGGATAGTTATTTCCAAAATTATTATCACACACATGCTGGATATGTAAATTGTTACTATGATAAAGATACAAATCAATATACGAAGAACTGTTCGGGATATCCTATGACGTGCCCAGCAGGTTATCGTCATGCAAGATCTCCTATTACAGATAACAATGATATAGAACAAATATCGATAGAAAAAAATACGCTTGATGAATATATGACATCGGATTGTGTGAAGGTAACCAATGGATATTTTTCGCCTGCAATTGCTGCGGATGGCTCTGTTGATGTGTTGGAAACGTTGAACCAAGTAAAATGCGGTACAAATTCCACAACAAGCACAACAGGTGACAACTGTACATGTGATGTTGGCTATAACTATAATGGTGAAACAACTACAACAACAAACGCGTGTGAGCCAAGTGTATCTGAAGTTACATTGGATTCTAAATACTATACATCGTCAGATGACACTAATGGAACAGCGGCTACAACGGATGCGGCACCGACACCAATATATCTAAAGTATGATACAGGATGGTATAGTGACAGTACTTTACAGACAAAAATAACGAAATTAACGAAAATACCAACATATACAGGATATGTGTTCGGTGGATTTTTGACCCACAAGACGGGTGTTGGGGGAAACGTCATAAATGCATCAGGTGAAATTATAGCTTCAAATTTGTTTACATCACATAATAAGCCAGTGTATGCGAAATGGACGAAACCGACATGCAGTGCGACGAATGGCACATGTGAAAATTTGTCGGTCAGCAATGATAATATCCCCAGCGCAACAATAAAGTGTGACACTGGTTACAGCCAAAATGGTGGCGCAGATACAACAACTTCATTCACTGTTACTGGTTCTGTTGGTGCGACATCGTTGACTGGTGCGTGTAAAATACGCACAAAAACATGTTCAGCTGGTACATATTTGGCTAAGGGCGCAACAACATCATGTACAACATGTAAAGCAGGTTATTATTGTCCAGAAACCAAGGAATATTCATATAATGCTACCAAAGACCAAGGTATCAGTATATGTACAGGCGCAACATATTCTGCGGCGGGCGCATCCCAGTGTGAGGTTTGTCCAACTGGATATGAAAATAACCAATCTGATGGCAAAACATTACAATCACAATGTACAATTTTGTGTTCTGCCGGTACGCGTGTTGTTAATCCAAATGAACAATGTACCAGTCCTGCGGGTGGTTGGTACACATCTGCCCAACAAGAGGTTGCATTCGGTGCAATCAGCAGTGTTAATTATTGTGGATATGGATTTACCAGCAGCGGTACAACAGCAACAGCGCACGATAAAATGAGCGATTGTGTTAATAACAGCAACGCAGGCAAATCTGTTACAACCAGTATCCCTGCACAATATATCAGATTAAAGACAGATGGAAATACTAAGGGCACCGGCAAAACACATGTAAAAGAAATCCAAGCATTTGCGACTGGTACCGACCCATGGAATGGCAGTCCGACTAATTTGTTGTCTGGAAAAAGTGGCACAGGTTCTGTTACGGGTTATCCTGCATCAAATGCAACAGACGGCAACACAACAACATATGCAGAAACAACAGGGTATTTAACATGGGATATGGGGTCACAGTATAATTTAGGCTATATAAAATTGTTAATGTATAATGACGGTCGTACATACAATAATGTTCAGATAGAAGTTTCAACGGATAATACAAATTGGACAACTATATTCAAAGATAATGTAACATCACCAAAAAATAGTAACGGTGAAATGATTGTGTTGGGTGGTATGTCAGCTTGTAATGCAAATAATTATGCTACTTCACAATCTGTACCATTAGGTTCTGCTAAGTCATGTTTATCTTGTCCAAGTAATTCAAGCAGTTCATCTGGGGCTTCTGTTTGTTCCTGTAACAGCGGTTATAACTATAATGATGGAACAACTACAACAACAAACGCATGTACAGGTAATACAATAACTTTAAGTTGGGCTAATGGTGGTCATGGAACTGTTCCAACAGATGCACAAACCAGTTGTACATACGGCAGTTCATTTAATGTTGCATCTGCGATGAGTTCGACCGGATATACATTCGGTGGCTGGAAAAGCAGTAAAAAGACATTGACAGCTGGCGCACCATCTGTGACATGTAACTATGATAATTTGGGTGTATATAGTGGTACAGCCACACTAACAGGTCAATGGTCTGCAAATACATACACAGTAACATATGCATGTGGTGATGGTGCGACAGGTACAGCGCCAAGCGATGCAACTGCAACATATGATAGTACCTTTACACCAAGTGCTAATACATGTACCAAGACAGGTTATAATTTTTTGGGTTGGGCAACGACTTATAATTCAAGCACAAATGTAATATATACAGCAGGTAATGGATTCAAATGGCAATACACAGCGAATAAAACGTTTACAGCAAAATGGACAATAAAATCTGTAACATGTCCTGCTGGTACGTATTTGAAGGCGGGTGGTACAACGACATCGGATTGTGCACCGTGTCCTGCTGGCTCTTATTGTCCTGGCGGAACATTTGATTATAACGCCAGCAGTAATCAAGGTATAAGTTCTTGTTCAGCATTGGCCGGTGGATTTTATCCAAACAGTGCAGCCGGTTCAGATGCTGCGAGCGATTGTTATACAAACAGTTTAAGTGGACAGTATGTAGCAAGTGCAAAAGCGACCAGTGCAACAAACTGTGCTGCCGGTACATACAAGGGTTCACATACTGTTCAATATGGTAGCACATCCAGTTGTACAGCAAACACTATAACATTAAGTTGGGCTAATGGTGGTCATGGAACTGTTCCAACAGATGCACAAATCAGTTGTACATATGGCAGTTCATTTAAAGTTGCATCTGGGATGAGTGCGACTGGCTATAAATTTGGTGGTTGGAAAAGCAGTACAAAGACATTGACAGCTGGCGTATCTGTGACATGTAACTATGATAATTTGGGGGTATATAGTGGTACAGCAACACTAACAGGTCAATGGACTGCAAATTGTAATGCGATTACGCTGGATGCAAATAACGGAATTGCTGGAACGGTAAAGACATTATATAAACTGACAGATTCAGGCAAGTGGTACACAGACAGCGATTGTTTGAGTGAATATAAAACAACAACGAACATAAAGCCAACACGCAGTGGATATACATTCCGTGGATTTTATCGAAATAAGATATCTGACATATCTGCGAATGCGTCTGCAAATGCACCGTATATTACCAATACAGGTGCAACCACCACTGAGGGTGATAGTTGGACAGTGAGCTCTGCATCAGAATTACATGCTGCATGGGTCAAGAATTGCCCAACAACTGTTGCGAATGGTTCATGTTCGTTAAGTGTTGCGACATCTGGTCAGGCAACCTATACAACCAGTTGTGATGAATATTATGTTATGACAAATTCCAACAGCGCAAATGTATCATGTACACAGAATGTATTTACGATTACATTGAATAAGAACGGTGGTACAGGTGGTGTTGACAGCATATTATGTAATGCGGGCGAAACTTGTGTATTACCGGCGTATGATTCATCGTCTAATAATATAACAAAATCAAATAGTATATTTATGGGTTGGTCTGCAACCAGTGGTGGTTCATTATTGTCATCAAATACAATAACTGCGACATCTAATGCAACGTATTATGCGGTTTGGCAGGAGGTGTCATGTTCTGCAACAAACGGTAAATGTGACACAATTTCAATCAGTAATAATACATCCAGTGCAACAATAACTTGTGAAACAGGTTACAGCCAAAAAGGTTCAGAAGACACAACAGAATCATTTACAGTTTACGGAACAATATCTTTAAGTGGCAGTTGTTTTGCGCGTTCAGGACTAATAAGTTTTTCCTCTAATGGCGGAGAAGGTTCTATTGCCCCAAAACTCATGTATTATGATGATAAAGACACTCTAAGAAAAAATACTTTTACACGTACAGGATATACGTTCAAGAATTGGAATACTAAACCTGATGGTACAGGCATAACATATACAGACGAACAGGAAATATCAGGTTTGTATGAAGATATGGACTTGTACGCTCAGTGGACTGCAAATACATACAAGATAACATATTCTTGCGGTGATGGTGGCGCATCAAATTCACAGGCCGGTTTTGTTCAAGAAACAGAAGCTACATATGACTCGTCTTTTGTTGTACAGAATAATGAAGCGAATCAATATGGTTCCCCGTGTACAAAGACTGGCTATACAATGACTGGCTGGGCGGTCAGTGGTGAAACGTCTGTGTTAACTCCTGGTGAAACAATAGATCGTTGGAATTATGTTGGCGATAAAACATTAACAGCCCAGTGGACTGCAAATACAAACACCGTAAAAATTTATATGGAAGAAAATTCAGAAGCAGTATTTACGACCATAAACGCAATATATGATAGTGT
>JAZOTB010000043.1:0-62711 GCA_045657405.1 Candidatus Enterousia sp. | reverse complement strand
AAGGTAGATAATGCTGTTGTACGCGAATACTTGCAACGTACCTTGACACAGATCAAGGTAGCACAGGATGAAATTATGTCCAGTTATGCAGAAAACTGTATATCAGACGTAAATTCATGTCTAAGCACGAATTCGTATAGTATATCAGATTCGTCGTATGCGATAAATGCGTGCAAGGCACAGATTGTGACCTGTATGTCTGTAAACGGTGATATGGAAGGCGATCCATCACCAACTGAAATGGTACAGTGGGTTGAATCAATCCAACAGCGCACAAATACAAATAACGGTGATTCTGCCAAATATATCAAATGGAATTTGAATAACTTGGCAAAATGGAAAAGTGGTGCAGAATATCAAAAGGAATATGTAGCAGGCGGAACAATTACATTGCCAACACGTTCTGATTTGGAAGATCAAACTTATGTAAATTGGTGTTATAAAAAGAGTGCAACTGCGACTACGCTTACCTGTCTTGGAGGGGGGGACAGTATTCCTGTGACTGATGCAAAAGGTTTGATGGAAGCAGGTGGTAAGATTTATTTGTCTCTAACAGATGTAGATAATGAATGTGGCGACTGGAATGGGGTGTGGGATAATGAAAAGGGATGTATATGTGGTAATGGTACTACCTATAATTCGTCTGAAGGTGAGTGTGAATAACAATCCCCCTATGGGGGATTTTTTTTATTAGTGTTAAAAAATAAAATATCATATTCTTTATATGTTTTTTTTTTATTGTTATAAAAAAATTTGTCTTGATTATTTATTTATTTATTTATTTATTTATTTATTTAGTTAGTTAGTTAGTTTGTTAGTTTGTTTGTTTGTTTGTTTGTTTGTTTGTTTGTTTGTTGTCATCCCGTGGCTTGACCACGGGATTCAGGTCATATATCAAATGAGTGCGCAGGCGCATGTTAAATTCTGTATCATGATAAAAAATCCCCAATTTGGGGATTGTACGAAGAAAGGAACTTAATAAATCTTAGTCGCCGATTTTTATATTTGGGCGCGATGTGCGCAGGTTTTGTAAAGATTTTTCTTGGGCGATACGGAATGCATCGGGATTCCATATTTGAAAACTGTTGCCACGGCCAACAAATACAGCGCGATCTGTTATTCCGGCGTGTTTTAGTAAATCGTTTGGTATGATTATGCGACCTGTGACATCAAATGCAAGTTGGCGTGCATCTGCAAACAACATTGCAGATAAATCGTCCAGTTCGCTGTCAAATAGTCCCATTTTGTCTGTTGCAGATGCGATTTGTTCCATACGTGACATAGATAATCCTTCTATGCAGTTATGTGTAAAAGAACGGTATAAAACAACACCTGCGAATTCTTCTTTGATAACAGAAGCACGAAATTGTGCAGGTACAGAAATGCGTCCCTTGGTATCCAAACGATTTTCATAAGATGAGAGAAACAATGACACTTTATGAATTCCTGTTGTTGGGGCACTTTCGTAGCCTGTTATTATCGTGCTTCAACGGGATTGTAGTACGGGAATATGTGGTTGTCAATGACAAACTATGGTTTTTTTATGGTTAATTATGGTTTTTACTAATAAAAATTAAAAAAATATAAATAAAATGAAAATATTTTAATTTTGTGCTTGACCTGCGATTCGTTTTTGTTCTAAGATGTTTGTATAGACAAGGGAAAAAGAAATAAAAAGCCAAAGATTCTGCGGAATATGCGGTTTTTTAGGGAAAATAAGATAAACAAAATATTTTTATTTGATGTTTTTGTAAATACCAACGTATTTACAAGAAATAAAAGTAAAAATTAACAAATCGCCCGCAAAGGAGGGGAAACGCGCATGCAAAAAAATATCAAAGAAATTATGATCGCATTAAATCAAGTTTTAACAACAACTGTTTGGGTTAATGCAGATCGCCAGATTATATCATTGGCAGATGAATTAAAAATCGGTTCTAATAATTCACCTCGCTCTATAGAAGATTTATCACGTGCGTCATTGGTTGGTGCGTATGTGTCATTACAAATTCGTACAGATAATTTTGATGTTCCAGCAGAAACATTGGATACAAAAGATTTGGCATTGCGTGTCAAAGAATTAGTCTTTGCAGAGGCCAAGAAAATCATGGATGCTGCAGAAACAACAGTTAAGTCCACAGACGGTGTCGCAATGGCTGCATAATCAGGAAATAATTCCTGTTTATCGGTTCAATGCGCGTTTTGGACATTCAGTTTCCGGATAACCGGAAGGAAGGGAGCAACTGCCACCAAGTAATTGGTGGCAGTCTGTTTTTATAAATGTTTTTTCTTGAAAAAAATCCCCAAACGGGGATTTTTATTTTGTTGCTTTTTGTAATACGGCTGTGAATGTAGATTCTGCAACCTTTTTACCTGCGACCATCGCAATACCATGGAATTTATACATGCCCATTTTTGTAACCAGTAATTCAACGTGTAATTCCAATTTGTCGCCTGGACGCACCATATGTGAAAACTTTATCTTTTCCATTGTGGTAAAATATCCCAACATTCCTTGGCGTTCTTCGTCGTTTAATCGTTTGAACGCAACAAAGCATGCAGTTTGTGCCAATGCTTCTACTTGTAATACACCTGGCATAATTGGATTGCCAGGAAAATGGCCGGCACACCAAAATTCATCGTCGCGTACATACTTTACACCAACAGCGCTGGTGTCAGAAAATTCGCGAATTTCATCAACCATACGCATGTTACCACGATGTGGTATGATTTTTTCTATTTCTTGGATGTCTGCAACCATTTTATCACCGCTGTATTATTTTTTTGTGTTTTTACGTAACCATGCGTAATGACGCATAAATTCTGTGCCTGGACCGGCAGGATAACCCATATAACTTTCGCCATTTGGAACATTGCGGAAAACACCACTGTTTGCGCCAACAGATGCATCATCGCCAATTTTAACACCGTTTGCAATGCCAACATGTCCACCCAATAATGCACGATTGCCAACAACAACGCCACCTGCGATACCAGTTCCGCTGGCCAAGAAGCATTCTGAACCAATAATAACACCATGTGCGATTTGGCACAGATTATCAATTTTGGTTCCGTCACCAATTGTTGTGTCTGTCATTGCACCACGATCAATGCATGTGTTTGCGCCAACAGATACGCGTTCGCCAATTACAACGCGACCAACGTGTGGGATAAATATGTTTTTGCCATTTTGGCGTGTGTATCCAAAACCGTCTTTGCCAATAACGGCATTTGCATTAATAACACTGTCTGCGCCAATTGTTGCATTTTCAATATGTGCACCACTGTGTACAATAGTATTACGACCCAATACAACACCACGACCGATATAGGCGTTTGGATAAATCTTTACCCCTGGCTCAATGGTTGCACCGCGTTCAATTGTTACAAATTGACCAACGTAATTAGAACGCTTTTTACGGAAAAATACACCGCGTTCAATAAATGCGTGTTTGCTTATACCAAAGCGCGGTTTTTCACGATAAATTTCGCCTAAAATCTTTACGATATTTCCACGTGGGCTGTCTGTTATTAACAGTGTTGTACCACTTGGGGCGTGTTTTGCCATTTCTGGTTGAACCAAAATAACAGTTGCACGTGTATTTTCCAATACAGATATAGGCAATATCTTGAATGCATTACTGTTTTGTTCTGTGGAATAAAAAGCCAACTGTCCAGGTTTTGCATCTGCAATAGGTGCAATACCACGAACAGGTGCGTTTGCATCACCACGTAATTCTAGACCAAACTTGGTCGCCAGTGCGCCAGCAGTAGTTTTACTTGCAGCCGGCATAAACAAGGATTTAATAAAGTTTCTCATAGCGACCGAATTATAAAGCAAAAAAATCTGTAATGCCACAATTTTATCCGTAATATTTTTTTTCTTGTAATTCCACGATTCGTGTATATAATATACAATGTTCTTAAATAATTTTTTAAGGGCGGGGTTGAAAAAACCCCGCTCTTTCAATAAGACATCTGAAAAAACACAAAGGAGTAAACAAATGTCTTTTGTATCTATGCCTCGTCAGGACTTGTTGTTGGCAATTGATTCTTTGGCACAGGAAAAGCAAATTGATCGCGAAATTGTTATTGAATCTTTGGAAGCGGCAATCGCAAAAATTGCAAAACATAAATATGGCGAAGAATTTAATATTGTTGCAAATATTGATCGTAAAAATGGTGCGATTTATGTTAAACGTTTGTTTGATGTTATTGAATCCCCAGAAGCAGCGGGTGATGACTATAACCCTAATACAATGTTAACAGTATCTCAGGCAAAGAAATATGCGAAAGATCCTTCTGTTGGTGATGTCGTAGAAGATGCTTTGCCAGAGCCAGAATTTGGTCGTATGGCATTTCAAACTGCTAAACAAATGATGACTGCACGTGTTCGTGATGCAGAAAAAGGTCGTCAATTTGAAGAATTCAAAGACAATATTGGTGATATTGTTAGCGGTGTTGTTAAACGTATTGAATTTGGTAATGTTTTTGTTGATATTAACGGCAAGGCCGAAGGTTATATCAAAGGTACAGAATTAATCCCAGGTGAAAGATTGGCTGTTGGTGATCGTGTTCGTGCGTTGATTATGGATGTTGCACGTTCTAATACAGGACCACAGATTTTCTTGACACGTACACATCCTATGTTTATGGAAAAATTGTTCGTTCAAGAAGTTCCAGAAATCTACGAAGGTATTATTAAAATCAAATCTGTTGCACGTGCACCTGGTTCACATGCCAAGATTGCAGTTGAAACACAAGATCCATCAATTGACGCAGTTGGTATGACTGTTGGTATCAAAGGTACACGTATCCAACCAGTTATCAATGAATGTCATGGTGAAAAAATTGACGTTATCTTGTATTCCGAAGATCCTGCTGTATTTATCGTTAATGCGATGCAGCCTGCCAAGGTCGCTAAAATTATCGTTGACGAAGATACACGCAGTGCAGCTGTTGTTGTTAACGAAGATCAACAATCTTTGGCGATTGGTCGTCGTGGACAAAATGTTCGCTTGGCTTCTCAATTAACGGGCTGGAATATTGATGTTATGAATGAAACCGAAGAACAAGAAAAACGTGCAAAAGAATTCAAAGAAAAAACAGAATTGTTCATCGGTGGATTGGATGTTGATGAAATGATTGCTCAATTGTTAATCACAGAAGGTTTCCGTACAATTGAAGAAATCGCATTCGTTGATATCGCAGAATTAGAAGAAATAGAAGGCTTTAACCCAGAATTGGCTGCTGAATTGCAGAAACGCGCAAAAGACTATCTGGAAAAAATAGAACATAATTATTTTGAAGAAGGTCATAAATTGGGTATGTCTGATGACTTGTTGAACTTTACATTTATTAAACGTCCAATTATCATGCAATTGGGTGCAGCTGGTATCAAATCATTAGAAGATTTGGCAGACTTAGCAACAGACGAATTGGTTGAAATTTTGGGCGAAGATACAATGTCTAATCGTTTGGCTGGTCGCGTAATTATGAAAGCACGCGAAATTGCATACGATATCAAACAGGATGAAGAATAATTTATAACAAAACGGGGTGGCTTATATGGCAACATTGACACTTGGAAAATCTGTAACAACTGATGCGGTTCGCAGTAAGAAGGGCGACGCGGTGTTCGTAGAACGCCGCCGTCGTGTTGTTGCACCTGGCAGCAAAGAACTGCGTGATGAACCAAATACACCTGCTGTACCAAAAAATGCAGCAGATGAAAAATTGCGTGCAGTGTTGGCCGCCGCCAAAGCGCGTGAAGAAGAACGTAAAAAACGTGAAGCCGAAGAAGAAGCAGCGCGTGTTGCACGTGCAGCAGAGATAGAACGTGAAACACGTGAATACGAACAGGTTAAATCTCAATTGGCTGCGCGTGAAAATACAACTACTGTTTCGGAAACAGCCGAAGAAGTGGTGGTAAATCCAAAACCAAAACATCAGCAACAACCAAAAGTGTTTGCTAATAACGCAGTGGCTGGGGCCAGTCGCAAAAATCGTGAAAACGAAGATGATGACAGGGGTGGCAGATTTAATAATTCTAAAAAAGATTTCAAAAAATCTGGAAAAATCCATTTGCGTGACATTGTGATTGGTGATGGCGAAGATGATGATGAAATTGGTCTGCGCGGTGCAAATCGTCGTAGATCCGAAGCGTCATTGAAACGTTTTCGTGAAAAAGCACGTGCTGTTTTTTCTGCTCCGCAAAAGGTTGAACACGTTGTTACATTAGGTGACACGATTACAGTCAAAGATTTGGCTGCTGCGATGGCTGAAAAGGTTGGTAATGTCATCAAAAAACTGATGGAAATGGGTATGATGGTATCTGTTAATCAGTCTATTGATGCAGATACTGCTGAATTGATTGCTGGTGAATTTGGTGCAACTGTTAAGCGTGTAGATGTTAAGCCTTATGCAAATATCTTGGAACGTGAACCAAATCCAGAACACATGACACCACGTGCACCTGTTGTAACTGTGGTTGGTCACGTTGATCATGGTAAAACATCACTGTTGGATGCGTTTCGTAATGCTAATGTTGCTGCCGGCGAAGCGGGTGGAATTACCCAACATGTATCTTCGTATGAAGTAAAAACAAAATCTGGTCCAATGATAACTTTCTTGGATACACCGGGTCATGAAACGTTTACAGCGATGCGTGCACGTGGTGCTCAGATGGCGGATATTGTTGTTTTGGTTGTTGCTGCAAATGATTCTATTATGCCTCAGACAATAGAAGCGATAAACCATATTCGTGCTGCGAACGTTCCATTTATTGTTGCAATTAACAAGATTGATTTACCAGAAGCAAATGCAATGCGTGTAAAAACAGATTTGTTGCAACAAGAAGTCCAAGTTGAAGAAATGGGCGGTGATGTTCAGTGTGTTGAAATTTCTGCAACCAAGAAAATAGGTCTAGATAAACTAGAAGAAGCGATTTTATTGCAAGCAGAAATGATGGAATTAAAAGCCGATGCAGAAATGCCTGCGGTTGCATATGTTGTAGAAGCCAAGCAAGAAAAAGGTTTGGGCGCTGTTGCGACTGTGTTGATGCGCCAAGGTACATTGAAGATAGGTGATGTATTTGTTGTTGGTGAAACATTTGGTCGTGTTCGTGGTTTGATTAATTCAAATGGTGAACGTGTAAAATCTGTACGCCCTGGTCAGCCAGCGGTTGTTTTAGGATTGGATTCTGTGCCATCTGCGGGTGATGAATTACGTGTTATGGAAAGTGAAGCGCAAACACGTGAAGTTGCTGCGTATCGTGTACAAAAAGCCAAGGACAAAGCAAATGCTGTTAAACGTTCTAGTTTGGAAGAATTGTTTGCAAAACGCGATGATAACAAGAAACTTATACTGCCAATTATCTTGCGTGCAGACGTTCAAGGTTCTGTAGAAGCGATTTCAGATATGGTCAAAGATATTAACACAGACAAAGTTGGTGTTGAAATCTTGTCGTCTGGTGTTGGTCAGATTACCGAAGGTGATATCCGTTTGGCAACAGCATCTGGTGCGGTAATTATTGCATTTAACGTACGTGCTGATTCTGTTGTTCGTGATATGGCGCGTGGTAATGGTGTAGATATCAGATATCACAGTGTTGTATATCGCATTACAGATGAAATCAAAGAAATCTTGTCTGGTAAACTGGCACCAGAAAAACGTGAAACGTTTATTGGATATGCGGACGTAATTGCGCTGTTTACTGTGGGCAAGGGTATTCGTGTTGCGGGTTGCCGTATGACCGAAGGTACTGTCAAGAAAGAAGCGTTTGTTCGTTTGTTGCGCAACAATGTTGTTATCTATGATGGCAAGATTGGTCAATTGCGTCGCGAAAAGAACGAAGTCAAAGAAGTATCTGGTGGTGTTGAATTCGGTATGTCTTTTGATAAGTATAATGACTTGAAAGAAGGCGATCGTGTTGAATGTTACGAGGTTGAAGAAATTCGTGCCGAGATATAAAAAAAATCCCCCGTTTGGGGGATTTTTTATTCTGCCAGTGTACCAACAGACATTGTTATACGTCTGATACCACTGCTGATAGATTTTTCTTTGTTTATACGGGCTTTTAATATTTCGCCTGTATGATGGATGTGTGTGCCACCACATAATTCACATGATACATCACCCGCAGTTATAACACGTACTGTATCGCCATACTTTTCACCAAACAATGCCATTGCGCCACGTTTTGTTGCGTCATCTATTGACATTTCTTCGTGCAGTACAGGCATATCAGATGCAATCCATTTATTAATTAAATCTTCTACCGCTTGCTTTTCTTCTGTTGACATGGCGCGACCAAATGAAAAGTCAAAACGAACAGAATCAGGTGAAACCTTGGAACCGCGCTGTTGTACATCTTCGTTCAATACAGAACGCAGTGCAGCTTGTAACAAATGTGTCGCAGTATGTGCACGTGCAGTTTGCTGACGTACGTTTGTATTAATTGCTGGTGATACAACATCGCCCACAGACAGTTTTTCGTTTAATACACCTTTGTGTATAACGATGTTATCAACACGTCCTGCCTCGTTTACTGTCATGATGGTTTTGTCACCAACTTTTAATTCACCACAGTCACCAGTCTGACCACCTTGGGTTCCATAAAATGTTGTTTTGTCCAGTGCAACTTCTACTTCGTCACCGCTGTTTGCAGATTGAACAAATTCTCCATTATGTAAAATAGATAATACAGTTGACTGCATATCAACAGGTGCGTATTTTGCAACGTCATCTGTGTTTGCCAGTTCTGTTTGCGATTCCCAGAATATACGTGTTCCTTTGGTGTTTGCACGTGAACGTTCTTTTTGTTCGGTCATTGATTTTTCAAACCCTGCAACATCAACGTCAATGTTTTTGTCGCGCAGAATCATTTGTGTTAAATCCAATGGGAATCCGTATGTGTCAAACAATTTGAAGGCAACATCGCCTGGCAAAATATTGTTGTTTAATTTTGGTAATTCGCTTTCCAGTAATTTCATACCATTTTGTAACATGTCTGCAAATGCGTTTTCTTCGTTTTGAATAATTTCAACAACACGTTTTTGTTCGCGTTCCAGTTCTGGATATGCCATGCCCATTTCTTTAACTAATGCAGGATACAGTTTTGACAACAGTGCCCCGCGATGCCCCAGAATTTGACCGTGACGCATTGCGCGACGCAAGATTCTGCGAATTACATAACCGCGATCTGTATTAGATGGTAAAACCCCATCTGCAATTGCAAACCCAACGGAACGCAAGTGGTCTGTGATAATCTTGAAACTGGCGATATTTTCAGATGTCTGTGTAACGCCTGTTACATCGCTGACAGCGTTCTTTAGATTTACAAATAAATCTGTATCATAATTATCTGTTTTATTTTGTAATACGGCCGCCCAACGTTCCAAACCTGCACCTGTATCAACATTTTGTTGTGGCAGTGGTGTCAAATTACCGTTTGCATCCCTGTCGTATTGCATAAATACGTCGTTCCAGATTTCAATAAAACGTCCGCCATTTTCATCTGGTGTGCCTGGTAATCCGCCAGGTAAATGTTCGCCCATGTCATAATGCATTTCAGTACATGGACCGCATGGGCCTGTATCGCCAGCGGACCACCAATTATCTTTGTCGCCCAATAAAATAGCATCTTTGCCTGCTACTTTTTTCCATATTTTTACGGCTTCTTCATCGCTATAATGTGTTGTTACGACAATACGATTTGGGTCCAGTCCGATTACTTTTGTTAATACTTCCCAAGACATTTCAATTGCGCCTTCTTTGAAGTAGTCGCCAAAAGACCAGTTACCTAACATTTCAAAAAATGTATGATGACTACCGTCAAAACCAACGTCTTCTAAATCATTGTGTTTACCACCTGCGCGGATGCATTTTTGTACGTCTGCAACACGTGGTGCAAATGCCGGTTCTGTGCCTTGTAAAATTCCCTTCCATGGAACCATACCTGCAACAGTAAATAATACGGTTGGATCATTTGGTATCAGTGATGCAGATGGTACAATTTTATGTCCATGTGATTCAAAATAACCTAAAAAGACTTTTCTTATTTCGTCGTATGTCATAATTTATTCCTTTTTTATCAGGCGTATTGTATAAATAATCTGTAAGACTTTCAATCATATATTTCAAAGATTTTTACGATTTATTTTATTTTACTAGTTATATGTGATATAATAAAACATACAGTACGGAGAATAATAAATGAAACCAACAATGATATTTGCGATAATGGCATTAACTGCGATTGTATTAATGGTTGCATTTGATATTTCGTTATCTCCACACAGTGCGATACAATTATCTGCTGATATTTCTACAAATGCGTTATATGTATGTCCGATAAAAGAGTCTGTTTGGACATCTATTGCCCAAGGCTTAGGCATGGTTACAAAGCCGTTGACTATTGGTCTGGTTTTTGCGCTAATGATATTGTCTGCGTTTTGGTCGTGGGCATTATATCAGAATTTACTAAAAGATAAATTTGATAGGGGTGCTTATAAAACGCCATGGGGTGCGACCAAGTTGTTGTTTTGGGCGTGTGTTATATTGATGTTGTTAATTAAAACTCCCGATTATTACAGAACGGTACACCTAGAAGGAGCAGATGGAAATTGGGTTTTATGTGATAGTAATACGCCTGGTGCTCAGGCTGTACATGCAAATAAAGTGCTGCCCTAGGGTAAATATATTTTGTTAATATTGCGGTTTTTTGCGGTTTTTTAATTATGTGCTTGACTTAAAGGGCAGAATTCTCTACGATTCGTACAAGCAGTACAGGCAATGTCCTTAGAATACCTGTGGTACAGATTGTCAGGGAACAAAAAATGTTAGATTCTAGCGACATTGCCTTGGGCACTGCGAACACCTTAAATATATGAAAGGAGAAACATATGAACAAACAGCAATTGATTGAAGCAATCGCAAACGAAGTTAACGTTACAAAAGCAACAGCAGCTGGCTGCTTGGATGCATTTATCAACACAGTTACAAAAGTTTTGAAAAAGAAAGGCGAAGTTCGCTTGGTTGGCTTTGGTACATTTACATCTGCAAAACGCAAAGCAACAACAGGCCGTAACCCACAAACAGGTGCTGCAATAAAAATCCCAGCATCTACACAGCCTAAATTCAAACCAGGTAAAGCATTAAAAGAAGCTTTGAACTAAATCGTTTGATTTGTGTAATTAAAAAAGTCCCCCAATTGGGGGATTTTTTATAAAAAAATTACCCAGAAAAAACTGGGTAAAAAAATTATTTTTTTGATGCGACACGTTCGCGAAATTCCGTGCTGGGACGAAAAGATGCAACGCGACGTGCGGAAATCACAGCAGATGCGCCTGTCTTTGGGTTGCGCCCCATACGTGCATTTTTTTCTAAAATTTTGAATGTGCCAAAACCTGCGAATTTAACTTCTTCGCCGTTAACCAAAGATTCGCATATTTCATCAAATACAACATCAATCATTTTGTATGCATCTGCAGATGTTAATCCAAATCGTTCGCGTAATTTGTTTGCGAAATCATTTCTTGTAATTGTTGCCATTTATTTCTTTCCCTTGTGTTATCAATCGTACGGTATTATACATTTCAGAAAAGCAACTTGCAATATATAAATCAAATAAAAAAGCGGGATAAAAAACCCGCTGTATTTACATTAGTTTTGAATAATCTTGCTTTAATTTTTGTAATTTTTGATTCAAATTTTTTAATTTATTCAGCGCCTTTTCACATTGTTGCTTTTTATATAATACAATTTGTAATTGATGTGTGTATTCCAGTGCTGAATCTGTTTGTGTTTCGTGTATCAGCTTTTGCAACAATTTTGATTGGGTTGTGTTCAAATCCTGAATTTTGACAACAAAAGATGCGTGCAAAGAATCGTAATCTATCCATTTGATGTTATTCAGAACTTTGAGGTCTTTGTTGTCAGTTGTTTGAACATGTGTTACTTGCTGGCAAGCAATTCTTTTACGAACACGTTTTTGTACAGGTTGTTCTGTGTGCGATGCAGATGCTGCGCCAGCAGAAGTTGGTTCGGTTGGTGTCTTTTCTGTTTTTTTATCTGCGGATACAGCTGTATCTTCAGTAGCCGGCTTAGAAATAGTTTCTGCTTCTGGCTGTGCTGTTTCGGTAATGTTAATTTGTTTAGTATCACGCTTTGCAGACAATTCTTTGATTAAATCTGAAACAGAAACTGTATCTTTTGTTGTAAAGCAGGATACGTCTTTTTGGCGTATGGCTTTTTTATAATCAACAGATTGTTTCTTTTCATGTTCTTCAAAGTATTCTGTTGCGATAAAGCCATGTTCGTTCATACACCAAATGATACGTGAACGGTCATCTTGTGTACCAAAGCCTTGAGTTAACCATTGGATGTTTTTGAACGTTACTGTTGGCGATGTTTTTAATGTACCATCTTGGATATAGCATACTTTTTTACCTGCTGTATCAATTGGTTTGATATTGATGATTTCTATGGCTTCCAAAAAACTCAACTGTCGGTCCAAGTCGTTTTTACAATGTTTTTGGATTTCTTTCCAAACATTATTTTTGATGTATTTTTTTATAACTGTTTCTTGGACTTCTTTTGTGCCAACACAGATTTGTGGTGTTGTATTTTGTTTTATACCTTTTTCAGATTTTTGTTCATCTGATTTAGTTTGGTTTTTTGCCGTTGTTTTTTGTTGAGATTTGCTGGATAGTAAAATATCTCGTTTGTTTTGTTGGTTGATTGCAGTAACGATGTCTTGTATATCGTTGCGATGAACGCAACTGATAACTGCGCCGTCTTCTCGCATTAGTTCGCGTTTGTTGAATTTTTTTCTGACAATGCGAAATGCGCGCTCTAAATCTTCGTCAGATATATCGTGTATTGCATCTTGGTTTTGTTTGTAAGCAGACATTAATTCATCTGTTGATAACCAATCTTTTGTCTTTTTTTCAACTTTGATTTCTTCTGTGATTTCTTGTAATTTTTCAGTTTGTATTATGTTTTTTTCTGCTTCAATTTGTTGTAAGACATCAGATAGGTTGTTTTTGCCGTCTGTGACGATAACGTACGGATGTTTTTTTGCAAAATTTTGTGCGATTTCCAGTGCACCGTCTATATCTTTTTTTATGTTGTTAAAAAGTGCTGTTCTTATAACGATTTTTTCAACCGAAGGCGGTAAAATATCGTTTAAAACATCTAAATTATTGATAGAGTGCAGACATATCAATTCTGTTATGCCGTTTGGTAAAACTGTGTCCAAAGTTATGGCGTATGAAGAACAGTTAAAAGATCCCTTTATAATTACGTTTGAAAAGTCTGGTAATGGCTTTCCTTTGCCTTTTTCCATGACAACATCTGATTGTATTAATAGTGGATGTACTGCGTCAAATTTTTCATAAGGTAACGCCAACAGGTCAACACAAAGGTTTTCTGATGTGCCATCGTGAAAAATAGTTGCTTCATAACATTTTGTTTTTGCCATTTCTTACCCCTTACTCATACAAATATAATACAAAAATACAGTTTGTCAATATAAGATATAAAATTTATTGAACATATTTTTATTTTGATATAAAGTTATCGCGTTGTCCTCATAGTTCAACAGGATAGAACAAGTTCCTCCTAAGAATTAGATGCAGGTTCGAGTCCTGCTGGGGACGCCAGTTTATACAGGGAAAAGACATGAAAAACAAGGCTGTTAAAATCGGTATTATTGCAACAATTGCACCGCATATATTCTGTTGTGGTATTCCAATGTTATTGGCAATTATTGGGTTGATTGCACCTGATGCAGCGCATTTTCATATATTGCCCCATTGGATGGAGCCTTGGTTGTTTTTATTTTCTGGTGGTATGTTGGGGGTGTCGTGGTATATGGTGTTACGCGACTGTTCTTGCCATTGTGATAATTGTGGTGGGGCAAAATCACACAAGACACAAAAAAATATATTATCCATTATCAGTTTAATATTTATTATTAGTTTGATATTGCATTTTGTGTCACATCATCATTAAAAAGTTTTGGGTATATGGGATTTTATTATTGATTAATGTGTTATAATTTTGCTTGCAAATCTATAATTTTACTGTAAAATTAGCGTTGACTTTGCGGGTGGGCGCATTGTCAGTCCGATTAACCCCACAAGACCTCGCTATGAAAAAATTAAAATTTGGCGATGGCAAACTTTGATGAATATTTTCTTATGAAAGATTTATCCAAAGATTTATTTAATCCATTATCTGGCGAAGATTTTGTCCAGATGTTTGACGCAAACTATGGTTCTCAAGAAACATTACAGGGCTATGCAACCAAGGGTACAGTAAAAGATATCCGTGGTGATTTTGCAATGGTTGATGTTGGCTTGAAATCCGAAGGTCGCGTTCCATTAAAAGAATTTGGCGCATCAGTACCAAGTGTTGGTGATATTATTGACGTTTTTGTTGAACGTTACGAATCCCGCGAAGGTACAGCGGTTCTGTCTTATGCCAAGGCACGTGCAGAAAAAGCATGGAAAGACTTGGAAAAAACAGTTGCCGAAGGTGTTGATCCAGAAGGTACAATTATTGATGTAGTTCGTGGAGGATTCACTGTTGATATCAATGGCGTATTTGCATTTATGCCATCATCACAGGTTGATCATAAACCAATCCGCGATGCAAAATCTTTGATTGGCTTGAAAGACAAATTCCGCGTATTAAAAATGGATGCGTTGCGCACAAACGCAATCGTATCTCGTCGTGCAATTCAATCTGATACAATCGCAGCTGCACAGAAAGAAGCAATGAAAAACATTGAATTGGGTGCTGTTGTAGAAGGTGTTGTTAAAAACATCACAGATTATGGTGTATTTATTGACTTGGGCGGTATTGATGGTTTGTTACACGTAACAGACTTGTCTTGGAAACGTGTAAATCATCCACGTGAATTGGTACACGTTGGCGAAAAGATAAAAGTCAAAGTTATCCAATTTGATCCTGAAACACATCGTATTTCATTGGGTGCAAAACAATTAGAAGAAGATCCATGGGAAACAGCATCACGTGCATTTAACGTTGGTGACACAGTATCTGGTAAAGTATCTTCTTTGACAGATTATGGCGCATTCATTGACTTGGGCAATAACATAGAAGGCTTGGTACACATGTCTGAATTGTCTTGGACAAACAAGAACATCCACCCAAGCAAAGTTTTGCAAAACGGTCAGGATATCAACGTTGTTGTTTTGGGTATTGACCAAGATAAACGTCGTATTTCATTGGGTTATAAACAACTGCAACCAAATCCATGGAAACAGTTTGCTGAAACACACAATGTTGGCGATGTAATCACAGGTCCAATTAAAAACACAACTGAATTCGGTTTGTTTGTGGCACTGACACCAGATTTGGACGGTATGGTTCATATCTCTGATTTGTCTTGGAACAAATTGGACGAAGAAGAATTGAAAAAATTCGTTCGTGGCCAAGAAGTAACAGCGAAAATTTTGGATATCAATCCAGAAAAAGAACGCGTTACATTGGGTATCAAACAATTGACCGAAAGCGCAGAAAACAATGCTGTTTCTATCAAGAAAGGCGCTGTTGTATGTGGTACAGTTTCCGAAATCACACCTGATGAATTGATTTTGGCATTACAAGGCGATGTACGTGGTGTTATCCGTCGTACAGACTTGTCTCGCGAAAAATCAGAACAGGATACGGGCAAATTTAACATCGGTGATTCAGTAGAAGCATCTGTTGTATCTGTAGAAGACAACACAGTTAAATTGTC
Organism: Candidatus Enterousia sp.; assembly: GCA_045657405.1. Lineage (GTDB taxonomy): Bacteria > Pseudomonadota > Alphaproteobacteria > Rs-D84 > Rs-D84 > Enterousia. The sequence continues at coordinate 46,939 of JAZOTB010000043.1, read as the reverse complement.
TATCCGTGCATTACAGGTAACATTGGAAAAGCAAGCAGTTAAAGAATTCTCAAACGAAGCTGACAGTGGCTCTGTTTTGGGTGATATCTTGGGTGCTGCAATTGAAAACAGCAAAAAATAATTTTGTATGTTTTTGAATATAATCAACTGGGCAAAATTTGCCCAGTTTTATTTTTTATGATAGAATATACGTATGACCGCAAAAAAACGTATGATTTTAATGATGGGTGGCCAAGGCGTAGGCAAGGGTGCTTGTTCACGTGCACTGATGGCGACTGGAAATTATAAGTATATTGAAACGGGGGCGATTCTGCGTTCTATGCCACCAGAATCAGCAGTCGCAAAAACAATTGCTATGGGGAATTTGGTGCCGGATGAATTACTATTTGATATAATGTCAGATGAAATTCAATCAGATTCAGATATTATCTTGGATGGTTTTCCACGATCTTTGTCCCAAGCCAAATGGACAATAGAAAATTATGCAGATAAATTTGATATTTATGCACTGTATTTATCTGTCCCAACAGAAGTCTTGAAATATCGTATAAATAAACGCAACCGCGAAGGTGGTAAACGCATAGATGATGCAAATCCAGATGTAATCCAAAAACGCATTGATACATACTTTAAGATTACAATGCCTGCGATTGAATGGTTACGTGAATGTCCACGTGTACATTTTTCAGAAATAGATGCCAGTGGCGATATAGAAGACAATATTGCAGGTATTATGATGGCACTGGGCAAGTGATAAGTGGTTAGTACATTTTTATTATTCCACCACTTATCATAAAAAAATCCCCCAGACGGGGGATTTTTATTTTATTGGTTTCCAGTTACTGGTATCAAGATTTTGTAAATCTGTTGGTAACTGTGTTTTATCCATTGTATTCCAATGTTGTGTGCGACCAAATGGGCCAATTTTTCCGCGTACATTTAATACGTTTGGTTTTTCCTGCCATATTACACTGGAATAAACCTTGCCAGATTTTGGATCCATAATTTTTCCATCCGAGTATTCATGATCGTCATCATCCCATTCCATGTCCCAAATTATATCCATGCCCACCATTTTTGGTTTTCCAGGGACGTTTTCTGCGATACGTGTTGGATTTGATAGTGTTTCAGAAATATTGCCATCTGTATCATACAATGCAATTATACGGCCACCAATGTCAGTGTCGTCACCATCTTGGTATTGATAGATTTGAACGATTGATTTTGGTTTGTTTGTTTCGTCGTCAATTGTTTGATATGTTCCAACAAAAGGCATCGCAGCATGCGCCAATAATGGCATCATAAAAACTGTTATTGCAGATAAAAAACTTTTTCTCATAATAATTTTCCTTATGTGTTTTTATATTGGACAATATAACTATATTCAAATATTTTATTTTTCGTAATAAAAAAAAGTGATGCATTATGCATCACTTTTTTTACCACAGTTTTACACGATTTTGTGGCGCAATAAACATTTTATCATTTGGTGTAATACTAAATGCGTCATACCATGCATTGATATGTGGTAGTATTCCATTAACACGATTTTTTCCTAATGAATGTTCATCTACCTTGGTCAGACGTAATTCTTCATCTGGTCTAATATTTTGTGCCCATACGCCTGCGTATGCGATAAAGAACCGCATGTCAGATGTCAGGTTTCCGATGGTTTCTGTTGTGTTGCCAAAGTTTTTATACGCATCAAATGAAATTGTTACGCCACCAAAGTCGGCTAAATTTTCGCCTAGTGTAAATTCGCCATTTGCATTAACTTCGTTATTAATTTTTATTGTATTGAAAAAGTCTTTCATAACTTTTGCGCGTTCTTCAAAACCGATTGCATCTGTTTCAGTCCACCAATCTTTCATATTTCCATCTTTGTCAAAATGGCGACCAGAATCATCAAAACCATGGGTCATTTCGTGCCCGATAACAGCCCCAATTGCCCCATAGTTAAACGCATCATCTGAATCCATGTCAAAGAACGGATATTGCAATATTCCTGCTGGGAAACAAATTTCATTTGTTGATGGGTCATAATATGCATTTACTTCGTGTGCATTCATGTACCACAGTGTTGGGTCGTTTTTTTGACCTATTTTTTCAATCCAAAATGCATCTTCAAATTGTGCGACACGCATCATATTATTCCACAAAGAATCATTTTTGATTTCCAGTTTTGAATAATCGCGCCATTTGTCTGGATATCCAATTTTTGCCTTGAATGTTGATAATTTTTCCAATGCTTTTTGTTTTGTTGTGTCACTCATCCAGTCCAGATTTTCAATACGCAATGCGTATGCGCGCTGTAAATTTTTTACCAATTTTTGCATGCGTTTTTTTGCATCTTCGGAAAAATATTGTTTAACATACAGTCTGCCAACTTCTTCGCCCAGCGATCCGTCAATCATAGATACAGCACGTTTCCAGCGTGGTTTTTGTTCCTTTTGTCCGGCCATCGTACGATTATAAAAGTCAAAAGATATATCGTATGTTTTATCATCTAATACAGTATCGGCAGCACTGACAATGCGATATTTAAGATATGTTTTTATCAGTTCAAAATCGGTGTCGTTCATAATTGCAATTGATTCTAGAATTGCTTCTGGTTGTCCGATGTTGATAAATTTTGCGTGCGTTGCGCCACGTGCAGATAAAAATTTATCCCAATCAAACCCGATAAATTTTTCTTTGATTTCATCTATGCTCATTTTGTGATAGTTTGCATGCGGATCACGTAGTTTTTCTTTTGGATAGAAAGATTTTGCCATGCGTTCTTCTAGTGCATATAATTTTTTTACATCAACATTAATACCAAAATTTTTCATTTGTTTTGCGATAAAGTCTTGATACTTGTTTCGTATTTCTACAGATTTTGCATCTGTGTCAAAGTAATAGTCGCGGGACAGCCCCAGTCCACCTTGTCCAATGTTGTATAGAAAGTATTCGCTGTCCATTTCATCTAGTGCAACACCGTCACCCCAAAATGCAGATGAAAATGTAAATGTGTGCCCCAAATATTCTTCTAGGTTGTTGCGTGTTAGATTATCTATTTTTGCAATCAGGTCAGATACGGGTTTTGTGCCGTCTGAATTTAATTTTTCTGTATCCATGGCAATTTTGTACAGCGTGCCAATTTTGCCATTATCTGTTTCTGCAATTTGGCGTGTGCGTTCTAGATTTGTATTGCGTAATACTTCAAAAGCACCATATCTGGAATAGTCATCTGGTATTGGGTTTGCCACACGCCAACCATTTGTTGCATATTCATAGAAATCATTTCCTGCATTAATAGTTATGTCCATATTTTCTGGTTTGATGCCGATGTTCAATGTTTTCTCCTTTGTAATAGAAATTGCATAACTTAATGCGATAATCACAGATATTATGCCAATAAGATTTAATAGTTTGTTTTTCATTTTTACTTTACCATATTTAATAAAATGTCATCCAAGATTAACATACCTTTATCGGTTGCGCAAATCCTGTTATTGTTAATTTGTACCAAATCAGAGTGATTGTTAATCCAATTTATATCAATAGCCTTTTTTATGTCATCTGTCAATTGACAACCGCGAATTGTGCGCATACCTGTAATAATTATTTCGGTATTACGTACATCATCAGATAATTTATCAAATTGTTTATATGCACCCATCTGCTCATACCATGTGTCTTGGTAATATATTCGTCCTGCTGCGCCGATACCAATACCAATATAAGGCTGACCATCCCAAATGTTTTGATTGTGTTTGCATTCGTTACCTGGAATTGCGTAATTAGACACTTCGTATCTGGGGATGTTTAATGTGTTGTTAATCGCAATATACATTTGTGCCATTGTTTCATTAGATGGCATATTTAACTCCATTTGTCCCAATGGTGTGTTTTTTTCAATCGTCAGTTCGTACATAGAACAGTGTGTTAATCCCAGTTTATTTATCTGGTTACATGTGTTTATTACATCATCTGTGTTTTCGTCAGGCAGTCCATATATAAAATCGGCAGATAGACGAATTTTCATTTGATTTACAATGTCTATCAATGTCAAGGCATCTGATACACTATGTTGTCGCCCCAAGAATTTCAACTTATTGTCATCTAAACTTTGTACACCAATAGATATACGGTTAATACCGCACGAACAAAAATCACAGACTTTTTGTTTGTCTAATGTTTTTGGGTTTGATTCCAATGTTATTTCTGCATCGTGTGCTAAATTAAATTTGTTTTTTATTGTTGTGATAATTTTTTCAAATGTGTGTATTGGCATCAAAGATGGTGTGCCACCACCAAAAAATACAGTTGGAACATCGATTTTGCCAATTTTTTCTGACCAAAAACAAATTTCTTTGCATATATCTTGTTCATATTTATCCCAGTTTGGTGCGGTGCAGGCATGTGAAAAAAAAGCGCAATACCGACATTTTGATATGCAAAATGGTACGTGTATATAAATATTGTGCGCATTGTTTATCATACAATGGTATTTTACAGTTTGAATTTATTCGTGCAAGTCATAAATTAAAATACTTTTTTCATCTAAAAATTTATGATATAATATGACAAACTAAGAGAGATATGAAGGCAGGGATATTGTCATTTTTGTCGGGGATTTTGGCTCCGCTTGCGGTGTTGGCTGCAAACGAAGGGGTGCCTTCGTATTATCAAACACAATCTGCGCCAACCGCAAATCAGATGTCTTATAATCGCTATGCTAATCGTGGTTATACCAAATTTGTTGGTTCGTCTGGTTCAAAGCAGAATATTGGATCTCGCTCTTATTCCTATCAGGTTCCACGTCAAATGCCTGCTCAGTATATGATGCCAACATTTGCAGGTACAATGACTGCTAATGGTGTTGCTGTGCCACCAGATACCGAACCTTCTACTAGTATTTCTGTTGGATATTCTCGCAGGTTTGCGGACTTTGAATTTGAAACAGGTGTAAATTCTATTTTGGAATGGGATGATATGATTTGGAACGAAATCAATATCGGGGCCCGTCATAATTTTAGTTTGCGTAATTTTGATATGTACATGTATGGTCAGTATTCATATGGAACCATGTCACATGGCGGATTATCAATGGACTATGATTTAAAACCTTTTGATGAAGCGTTTCCAGAATATGGAATATTCACTATTTCAACCGGTGATCAATCTGGTCGCAGTAATCATTTAAGATTGGGTGTTGCTGCACATCATATATGGGATTTAGGCGGTTGGAAATTATCGCCAACAATTGGGTATGAAATCTTTAGACATAATCTAGAGATGTCAAATCATTATTATCCAAATCCTGGGGTTTATTTGCCTTTGATGACAGATACAGGTAATTACGTTTTTGGTGATGAACTAGGGCAATACTATTCTGTGCCAATTGGTTCTGATGTGCCAGATAATTGGTATCAGGTTTGTATGTCACCAGAAGATATCAAGATTGTAACAAATGTTCCTGACGGCTATTTTGATGGTTTTGCAGTATTAGGTGATTCTTTGGCAACTGGTAATTACGAAGCTTCTATGGGGACTGTTCCATGGGGTGTTGAAACAGGAGAATGTGTAATTATTGGTGGAGATGGTCCAATCGTAGTAGAAGGTACAACACACATATATAACACAACATGGTCTGGTTTTTATGTCGGTCTAGAAGTTGAAAAGCAGATGACTCTAAAAGATAAATTGCGTTTATATATGCAGTTTAGTTTACCAAAATATTCATCCGAAGGTATTTGGCCAAATCGTACAGATTGGCAACAAAATCCTAGTTTCTTGGATGAAGGTAGTAATGGTTCGTATTCTTATGCGGCTGAAATAGAATATGATTATAAATTGTCTGACAGATTACGACTGTCGTTAAAGGTTGATACAAATTATTTCCATGTTGGAAAAATTCCAGGGGAATTATATGTTGCGGAATACAGTCAATATGTCATAGATGAAAATGGTCAATATGTTATGATTGAAGAATTTGAATATGATGCACTGGGGAATATTATTGGTACTTATTTTGTTCCTTTGTTGGAAACAGTGCCTGCACATACTGAAAAAGTTACAGACTCTTTGAAACGTGCAACGTGGCAATCGTTTGGTTTGCACATTGGTTTCAAATACTCGTTTTAATATCTTAAGGTGTTTATATGAAGAAAGTAATAATGTGGCTGGTTATGGCTGTGTTTTGTGTACAAAATAATGTGATTGCAGATACTGGCGCATTTGATATAGATAGATGGTATAGTCTTATTGATTCTGTTCGTATAAATGCAGAAAGTCAGGGAATATCACAAGATGTTATAAAACAAACATTGCGTTCGCCTGCGTTTATACCATCTATTGTAAAAAGTGATAAAAATCAATCCGAATTCAAATTAACATTACAGAAATATTTGAATAAAACTGTCAGTGATTCTCGTATTGCCCAAGGAAAAGCAATGCGTGTAAAATATCCAACACTGTTGTCCAAGGTAGAGGCAAAATATGGTGTTCAACCACATGTTATGCTGGCTTTTTGGGGGTTAGAATCTAATTACGGCGAAGTTAAGTCCAGACATAAATTAATAGATGCGTTTTTTACTTTGATGTATGACGGTCGTCGTGAAACATTTTTTACAAAACAATTAATGGCACTGATGCAAATAGCAGATAAAAATAATCTGGATATAAATGATATTCGTGGTTCATGGGCTGGGGCGATGGGGCATTTTCAATTTATACCAACAACGTTGTCGCAATATGGTGCAGATGGCAATAATGATGGACGTATAGATATTATAAATAGTGTTGGCGATGCCATGTTCAGTGCTGGAAATTATTTGAATAAACTGGGGTGGAATCCAAACGAAAAAATTGTACGTCGTGTAATCTTGCCGTCAAATTTTGATTTATCTATGTTAAATGGAAAAACAAAATTGACATTGCCACAATGGGCTGCATTGGGTGTTACGAATCCAGATGGTTCGCCAATTCCAGAAAATCAGATTTCTGCGGGGTTGGTTGCAGATGTTGCGTACATAGAATCTTTGCGTTCTTCTGCACAATCAGAAACAACAAAAGATATGGATACAGATGTTGCGCCAATGCCGGTCATAGAGGCATATTTAACATACCCTAATTTTTATCGCATAAAAAAGTGGAATAATTCAAATTGGTATGCGATTGCAATCGCTATATTGGCAGATAATTTGAAATAAAAACCGACACATGTCGGTTTTTTTAATCTTTAATTTTGAATAAAGGTATAAAGTCAAACAATAATACTTTTTTGTTTTTTATTTTTATAAAAGGAATTTTTCCAAATAATCGTATCCGTATTCTGCGAATGTTTCTTTCGTATTCTTTTCTGTATGCTGGGTGTTTGTCACATATTTGTAATTTAATAGATTCGTGTGCAATAGACATTTTTTTGTGTTGCAGATGCGAAGTATTATCAGCAGAATATCTATATTCAACTAAAACCTCTTGAATATTATAGAAGAAAGTAACATCCATTAATCTGGCCCACAGCCTATAATCTTCTGCGGGTGTATATTGTTCTTCATATTGTATATCGTTATCAATCAATACTGATTTTCGTATCATGGCAGTAGTATGCATAATTGCGCAAACATTTGTCATATGTATCTTTATGTCTGTGTCTAATTCTGGGTTTTTTCTTATAAAGTCACGTGTGTCAAACCAATGTCCCCATGTGCCAACAACACCGATATATGGTTTTTCTTCAAGGATTTTGACTTGTTTTTCTAAACGTGTCGGATGTGAAATGTCGTCATGGTCAAATATTGCCAAGTATTTACCGCTTGCCAAATTAATCAAGATGTTACGACTGGCAGAAATACCAAGATTAGATTTGTTTTTTTTGTATTTTATACGACTGTCATCAAAAGATTTTACGATTTTATCTAAATCTGTATTTTCTGGGCTGTCATTCAGAATTAAAAATTCAAAATCTGAAAAAGTTTGATTAAGTATTGATTGTATAGCGGTTTTCAAATGTTCTGGATTTGTATTAAATATAGGCATCAAAACAGATACCAAAGGTGCAGATGAATTCTTTTTGTGTTGTGGCATAATAATAAAGACCTCTCTATAATAAATTATCTTATATTAATAAAAGATAAAATCAATATAAATAAAAACAATTGATATATCATCTTTTCTTTGATACTCTTCCCAGTATAAGTATTATAAAGGATATATTTATGGCAATAAAAGTACGCGATTTTGAAGTGCGTCTAACACGTAACAAAGAAGAAAGAAAACAGGTTCGCCAACTGCGTTACAAGGTTTTTGTTGAAGAAGAAGGTGCAAATACAACCGAAGAACAACGTGCGCTTGGTGAAGAATATGATGCCTATGATAGATATGCAGAATACATGGCTGTTTTTCATAATGGTCGCGTTGTTGGAACATATCGTATTATTGATAGAAATGCTGCCGAAAAGATGGGTGGTTTTTATACAGAGAACGAGTTTAATATATCCAAGATAAAAAAATACAATGCTAATATTGTTGAAATGTCACGTGCATGTGTTGCGCCTGAATATCGTGAAAATGCGTTGGTTATGCGATTGCTATGGGCGGGACTTGGCGAAATGATTATGCGACGCAAGATTGAAATCTTGTTCGGTGTTGCGTCTTTTGTTGGTGTTAAACCTGTTAAATCTGCACAGGCAATATCATATTTGTACTACAATCATTTGACACCATTGCGTTTGCGTGCAACTGTATTGTCAGAAAAAATTGCAGAAGATGTAAATCCAAAAATATCACGTATGAATATTTTGCCACGTGAATTTGTAGATGAAGCAGATGCCAAGGCTGAAATGACACCATTGATAAAGGGGTATTTACGCTTGGGTGCAACATTTGGTCGTGGTGTATTTATTGATAAGCCCTTTAATTCATACGATGTCTTTGTGATGATTGAAACACGTAAAATGAATGCTACGTATCAAAAACATTTCTTAGGCCGTGAAAATGCTTTGGGTAATCCAGAAGACAAAGATAACATTATCAAGACAGTTGGTAAAATAATAACTTTCCCTGTTGTTGGTTCATTCAAAGTTGTACGTGCATTGGTTGAATTTTTATTGCACGAAGATGCTGCAGATGCAGAATACATAGAAGATTTACCAAAAAGTGAAAATGAAGAATAAATATTATGGCAAATTTGAGAAAGCAAAATATTTTTAATACAGCAACTGCAATAATTAAATTTGTAGTGTTTTGGATAATGGTGATTATTCAACTGCCAATTATATGTTTGTTACCAAAGGGCAGTAAATTATCTGTATATTATATGCCTGTGTTTATGTGGTTTTTGGTAAAATTGGCGGGTATTAAAATAGTTGTGCATGGCAAATTGTCTGACAAACGTCCATTGATGATTGTGTCAAACCACATATCTGTTTTTGAATTGGCGACATTTCCATTGGCATTCAAGGGCAGTTTTATTGCCAAAAAAGAAATGGAAAATTGGCCATTGGTTGGTTGGGTTTCAAAAAAGTTTGGTGTAATATTTGTTGATCGTCGTCCATCACATGCGCGTGATGCGCTGGCGGTGGTGCAACAGGCTGTACAGACTGTACAATACCCAATGATATTATTTCCCGAAGGTACAACAACAAACGGTGCGTATGTAAAGCCTTTCAAAAGTTCGTTATTTAACTTTGTTGAAAATTCCAACATTACTGTTCAGCCAATGGCAATGCATTATAGATACAAAGACGGCACACCAATTGATGAACAGACCTTGGCGGATCACTTTGCATACTTTGATAACAAGAAAATGGACATGGGGCCATTGTGCAAACGTGAACGCAGTGCATTTGGTCAGGTTTTTCATATAATGATGCTGGGCGGATTTATGGTTGAAATTACATTGCTGCCGCCACCACCCCTGGGGGGTATGGACAGAAAGCAGATTGCTGACGTGCTGCAGAAAATAGTGTCAGGTAAATACATGGAATTAAAAGATAAAAGATAAAAAAACAAAAAGAGATTTTAGAAATGAAAACAGCAATAACACCAACTCGTAGCGAGAATTTTAGTGAATGGTATCAGAATTTAATTGTTGCCGCAGATTTAGCAGAAAATGCACCTGTACGTGGTTGCATGACAATAAAGCCTTATGGGTGGGCAATATGGGAACTGATGCGCGATGAAATGGACAGACGTATTAAAACATATGGTGTTCAAAATGCTAATTTCCCATTGTTGATACCAATTGAATTTTTTAACAAAGAAGCGCAACATGTTGACGGTTTTGCCAAAGAGTCTGCAGTTGTTACACATCATCGTTTAAAAATGATTGATGGTAAATTGCAACCAGATCCAGAATCAAAACTGACAGAACCATATATTATTCGTCCAACTTCTGAAACGATTATTGGCGAAGCGATGTCCAGATGGATTCAATCATATCGTGATTTGCCAATGAAGTTAAACCAGTGGGTAAACGTGATGCGCTGGGAAATGCGCCCACGTATGTTCTTGCGTACATCAGAATTTAATTGGCAAGAAGGTCATAATGTATTTGCAACACACGAAGAAGCAAATGCAGATGCTCGCAAAATGCACAAAATGTATGGTGATTATATGCGTGAAATTTTGGCGATTCCATCTATTATGGGTGAAAAAACCCCAGAAGAAAGATTTGCTGGTGCAGACCATACATACACATTGGAACATATTATGCAAGATGGCAAGGCTTTGCAGGCTGGTACATCGCATGATTTGGGTCAGCATTTTTCAAAATCATTTAATATTCAGTTCTTGGGTACAGATGGAAAATTGCAGCATGCATGGACAACATCGTGGGGGACGACAACTCGTATGATGGGATCTATGTTTATGATTCATTCTGACGATGATGGTTTGATATTGCCTCCATTTGTTGCTCCATACCAAGTTGTGATTATTCCAATTACACGTGACGATACAGCGGCTGCATTAAATACATATGCCGAAGAATTAGGTGAAAAATTACGTGCCACAGGTGTTCGTGTGTTGGTTGATACATCTGATATGCGTGCCCCAGATAAAATGTGGAAATGGATTAAACGCGGTGTTCCGTTGCGTGTAGAAATAGGCGCTCGTGAAATGGAATCGGGTGATGTTACGATTACACGTCGTGACATTGGTCGTGAATCAAAACGTACAGTCAAAGCAGATGAATTGATTGCGACTGTAAATGATATTATGCGTGATATTCATGATACAATGGTTGCACGTGCCGAAGAACGTAATCGTGAAATGATGCATGATGTTGCAGATCTTGGTGCATTGGAATCTGCATTGGTAAATGGTAATGTTGGATTTTTCCGTATCAAATACGAACTGACAAAATGTCCAGAATTTGATGCTTTGATGGAGAAATATAAAATTACCCGTCGTTGTCTAGATGATAATGATCCAAGTTATGTATTTGTTGCAAAGTCATACTAAAAAAATACACCGGCAATTGCCGGTGTTTTTATTCGTGTTAAACAATATATTTTTATGTTATAATGCACTTAACGACTTCAAGGGAGAGAACATATGAAAATCACAATAATTGGATTGGGTTCCGTTGGTTCTGCTGTTGCGACTGCTGTTGCTAGTACTGGTTTAGTGCATGAAATGGTTTTATTTGATCGTGATGGCGTTCGTGCGCGTGCCGCAGCCGAAGATTTAGGACATGCTGCAGCATTTTCATATGATATAAAAATAACAGCGGTTAATAATTATCGTGGTATTCGTGGCAGTGAAATTGTTATTATCGCAGCTGGCGCTAATCAAAAGCCGGGGGAAACACGCACTGACTTATTAAAGGCCAACGCAAATGTTATCAGTGATATTGTTCCACGTGTTATGGCAAACGTTGATGCTAAAACGGTAAAGTTAGTTATTGTTACAAATCCGCTGGATGTGATGGTCATGTTGGCGCAACAGTTATCTAAATTACCATCCAGTCGTGTTATTGGGACTGGTACAATGCTAGATTCTGCCAGATTGCGCACAATATTATCGCGTCAATTATCTGTATCAACACAATCTATCAATGCTTATGTATTGGGTGAACATGGCGACAGCAGTGTTATTAACTGGTCTTCTGCATCAATTGGTGGTGTTGATTTGAATTCTTTTTGTCGTCAAACCAAGATTTCTTTGCCACAATCAACACGCAAAACAATAGAACATCGTGTGCATAATGCAGCGTATGAAATTATTCGTGGGCGTGGTGCGACATGGGATGGTATTGCAGGTGCTGTGGCTGATTTAGTTCGTTGTATTGCAAATGATGAAAATCGTATATTGACAGTCAGCACAGTTGATGGTGTTGGTTTTAAAAGTTTATCAATGTCATTACCGCGTATTGTTGGGCGTAATGGTGTTACTGCAACTTTGATGCCAAAAATGGATGCTACGGAAACATCTGCTTTACGACGCAGTGGAAAAATTATTCGTAAAAATTTTGATTCTATTTAACAAGTCCGGTGTTGCCGGATTTTTTTGAATACTGTCATATACACATTTGTTTTTTATCGTGTTATATTTTATTTATGACAGATGAAATTCAATATATTGTATCACAGGAACATGATGGATTTGACGCGGTATATCGCGGTCAAAAGATTGGCGAAATTACATTTGTTCGTGTTGGTATTGATAAACTAATAATAGATTATACTGGTGTTCACCCAGATTTTAGACATCGTCATATTGGTTTGGCTTTGGTGCGCAGTGTTGCCAATATGGCACGCAGTCAAAAACGTCATGTTATAACATTATGTCCATTTGCACGTGCGATGTTTAACAGATTTTCAGAATTTGATGATATTAGATTAATGAATTCTCACTAAAATTACATTGCGTGATAAGCGTTTTTTTACTAAAATATCCAAGTACATTGTATGTGGGGGGGGATATGTCAAAAATTTCACGTAGTATGTTAATATTTTTAGTGTTCTTAAATGGCTATGTCAGTTTGTCATTAGAATTGGCTGTGTTGCGTCAATTGTCTTTTTATGTTGGCAGTAGTGCTGTTATTACCAGCATTATTATGGCAATATTTTTAGGTTTTATGTCTTTTGGTTATTTTATTGGTGAATCTGGTAAAATATCAGACAGCAAAATATACAAGATATTAAATGTAAATTTTTTGATAATATCTGCAATGTCTATTCTTGCAGCCAGTTTTCCATTAATAACAAGTTATTTTGCAATAATGTACAATGGTGGTATTGTATCTAGTGTTGTTCAAACATTTATTTTCTCGTTAATCTTTTTATCGTCTGGGCCATTTTTATTTGGTTTTAATACAACGTTGTTGTCGCGGAAATTACACTCGTATAATACTAATTGCACAGGAAATATAATGGCGTGGGATACGATTGGGTCTGTGTTTGGTTCTATTGCTACAACGTTAATTTTGATGCCATTTGTAGGTGTTAATTATACGGTTGTATTGATAACAGTTTTATCTGCGCTTGCTGCATTAATATTGTATCATCGTTGGTGGGTATGGTTTATTTGTATAATTACAATATTTGTTTCTATGTTTATCAACAGTAATACGTATCAAAAGAATAAGTTTGGTATAATTGTAAATAACGCTAATTCAACAATATCTGTTACTAGCATTAGAGATATGAAAGTTTTATACATGAATGGTTTGCCTATGTCTGTAACATACAAGGACGGACGTATGGCAGATTATATAAATTATATAAACCAAAATTTTATATATAATATGCCCCAAGATAGACAGTATAAAATATTGGTTCTGGGCGCTGGTGGATTTACATTAGGTCTGGAAGATACGTATAATAATTATACTTTTGTTGATATAGAACATACATTAAAAGAAGTTTCAGAAAAATATTTTTTGAACAGAACATTGGGACCTAATAAACGTTTTGTTGTAGAAGACGCCAGTCAGTTCTTAAAGAACACGACAGAACAATATGATTTTATCTTGTTAGATGTATATTCTAATTCTTATCAAGTGCCAGAAAATTTAATTACAGTTGAATTTATGGAACGTATCAAGTCGCGTATTGCACCAAATGGTATTATTGCAATGAATATGATAGTTATGCCGGAATTTAGTGATAAATTTACACGTGTTTTTGATAATACTTTTCATTCTGTGTTCAAATATAATACATCACGTCAGGTTATTGGAGGTTTTAATCCATGGCATAATATATATGGCGCTGCAAATGTAATATATCTATATTATAATACTGAAAATGATGGTCGTGTTTATACTATTAACAAAACACCAGTTATATATGACAGATAAAAAATCCCCAGCAGGGGATTTTTTATTGCCTAAGGTTTTCGGATACGAAATCCCAATTGACTAAGTTATCTAGGAATGCATCAACAAAATCAGCGCGTTTGTTTTTATAATCTAAATAATATGCGTGTTCCCATACGTCTAATGTTAGTATTGGTTTCATGTTATGAATTATTGGTGTGTCAGCATCTTTTGTGTTTATGATTTTTAATATATCTCCATCACGAACTAACCATGTGTATCCACTGCCAAACAGGCTGGTTGCAGCAGATTTGAATTCTTGTTTGAATTTTTGTTCGCTACCAAATGCGTTTATAATTTCTTGTGGTATTTTTGTATTACATTTTGGACACATTCCAGAAAAGAAAAAATTATGATTGTAAATTTGTGCTGCGTTATTAAAGATTTTTTTGTCTGCAGGATTATTTGCGGATGTTTGTATGATATCTGTCAAAGACACTTCTTGGTAAGGTGTGTTTTCTATTAATTTATTTAGGTTATCTATATATGTTGCGACATGTTTACCGTGGTGTGTTTCAATCGTTTCTTGTGATATATATGGTGCAAGTTCATACGTTGTATATGGTAATGGGTATTGAGATAGTGTGAACATTTTTAGTTTCCTTTTGCTTTTGTTTTTTTATTTTGTGGTCAATAAAATCTTTTTTCAATAAGAAAGAAAAGATAATGAAAAAGCACTTGCACGATTTGTTATATATTTTCTATAATCTGTTTATTCAAAAAGGAGAAAATATGAAAAAATTATCATTGTTGTCTGCATTGATTGGTTTAACATTTATTGGTGCTGCGTCTGCTGCGGATGTAACTGTTTATTATTCACCAACTTGTCCGCATTGTCATCATGCACGTGATTTTATATCTAATACTTTGGTTTATGAATATCCTGAATTAAAGGTAACGATGGTAAATGTTATGGAACCATCAAATCGTCCTATGTTTGAAGCAGCGTTGAAAAAATGTGAATTTGAATCTGGTGGTGTTCCTGTATTGGTTATCGGTGATAAATGTGAACAGGGGTATGCAGATTTTATGCAGGACACATTGCGTAGCTATGTAGAGATTGATTTAACTGATGAACAAAAAGCGGCTGCTGCATTAAATAAGAAAGCAATGTCTGAAAATGCAGAACAGTTCAAATCTGAACATGCAGATCGTGCCAGTGCGATTGTTGAACATGGTGCAACAGGTGAAAATGTTGTGTCTGAAAAAAAAAATAACAATGGCAGTACTGTTTGGTTCTGGGGCTTGTTAGTATTATTGGTTGCAGGACTGGGATTTGTGTTGGTTCGTAAAGATAATAAATAAAGAATCAGGTAAAAGATGTTTGATTTAACTGTTCTTGATTATATTTACGTTGGTGTTTTGGTTGCATCAACGATATGGGCGACTATACGTGGCGGTGTTTTTGAAACAATCGCCACGTTGTCGTGGGTTGTAGCCGCAATTGCTGCGCGTTTTGCATCGCCTTGGTTGGATGCTTTGTTTCAGGGTATGTTTGATTTATCTGAATCAACTGTTGGCACATTGGTTGCATCGTACTTTGCTGTGTTTTTTGCAGTATTACTGTTGGTTGGATTTTTCAATCAGAAACTGCGTGATAAAATCCAAGACAGTATAATGAACGTAACAGATAAGACCCTTGGGGTAATATTTGGTATTGTTCGTGGCGTTGTTGTAATGGGGGGATTTTATTGGATTGCATTATGGTATTATTCAGATACACCAATGTTGCCACAGTGGTTGGTACAATCGCGCACACGTCCAATTATGCAAATCACTGCTGTTAAATTGGATGAATGGTTTTTCCCAGGACCAGAAAATCGTTTGTTGGCACGTGATATGGCTGGCACACACGAAGCGCTAGAGATTTATAATAATCTGATAAATCCTGCAATTACAGAACATGCTAAAAAGGTTGCTGCATTGAAACAGGGAACAGATGGTGCAGTTGTTGAAAATGAACCTGAAACAGGTTACAAGTCATCAGAGCGTGCAGCATTAGAAAATCAGTTGTTGCAAATAGAATCTGTCGCAAAAATTATTGAGGAACATGAAGAAAATGCGCCACAAGATCCAGAAAGTAAGGTTTCAGAATAAAAAACGCCCAAAAGGGCGTTTTTTCTTTGTGTTGTTTTTTTGTAAAAAGTTGTTGAAAGTTGTATTTTGTCAAGTATTATATGTGTAGTAATAAAAGGAAAATAATGGCAAAAAAATGTATTTTTTGCGGAGGAAAGCCGCAAAATAAGAACAAAGAACATGTAATCCCCCAGTGGTTAAGCAAATATCTGGAGCGTTATCAGGCAGAATGTGACTTGTCGCCTGTGACGGATCTGAAAATTCCATTTTCAAGATTGACATTTCCTGCTTGTGAAAAATGTAACAGTGCAGATTCAAAATTGGAGGCCGAAGCAAAAAATGTTATTGAAAAATTGATGGAATCAAAATCTGTAACAGGCGCAGAAATCAATGTGTTATTGGATTGGTTTGATAAATTGCGTACAGGGATTTGGTTGGGACAATTAATGCTGGCAAAGAAAATAGATTTAATAGATCCTAATTTTTATATCAACGATCGTATTGGTACACAAGATCGTATGTTGATTATCGAACGCGTTGATGGTCTCGGACGGGGACTTGGATTGGTTGGTTCTAATACAGAATTATTTACATATATGCCATCAGTATTTCAAGTATGCTTTCACGATGTTTTAATTACCAGTGCATCTACGCCAGGTTTGGTTTCAAGTAAACTTGGGTTCCCAAGATTGTCTAAAGTGCAAAAGTTTGGTTGGCACGAATCGATTGCAACAATAACAAAGGGAACTAGCAAGACTGTGCATCCTGTTGTTATGAATATTGATGCCACAGATAAAACTATAATTTATCAGCCAATATTCAAAGGTTTTGTTTCGCATACCAATTTGTATAATACACAATATGTTCAACAGCATAGTTATGATGCAAATGCTGGATTGGGTGGCATTTTTGTTCAAAGAAACAACAACGCAATCAGATATTTAAATCCTGATGACAAAGTGACATTGATGCCAAAAATGCAGCCCAAATATTCAGAAGGTAAAAGTCTGAAACGCGTTTATGATTTGCAGTATCATCTGTTGAAAAATTTAAATGATATAAATTCTTGGGACGAATCAATGCAAAGAGTAATCAAAGGCTGTTTGTTGCAAAGTCAGTTATATGCGAACGCTGCTGCAAAAATAAGATAAAAGATCAAAGGAAATCATACCTGCGGACGTCGCAGGTATTTTTTTGCATAATATATCATATATAACTCAGGGAGAAAAACATGTTATTAAAAACAAAAATATGTTTCACAGTTTTGTCTGTGTATGAAATTCTTGCAGTATCCATGTTGCATTTTCAGCGTGTGTGTGATGCGATGTTCCCAAACGTGTTTTGTGACAGTTGGTTCAGATATTTTTTATTTTGCATAGTAATACCATTGTTAGTGTTTTTAGTGATAATGTGGATTCGTGAAATTGTGCTCTTTCATCGTCGTCGCAGATTTTTTCGTCGTGCCAGAAATGCTGTTAATGGAATTATATCCAGCATTCGCGACAAAGTTTCAGAGCATGTTAATATGCAAGATATGGAAAAAATAATTACAGCGGCTGTATTGGTTGGTATAAAAAAATATGCAGATTATCATCCAGGGGTACGTCATCATGTAAATCATGTGATGGATATCGCAAATGGTGATGCTGAAATAGATGTTTTATCAACATCGGATGAACCAAAAGCTGTTCGTAAAAGAAAGGTAACAGGAAAAAACAAAAAATAAAAATCGCCCAAATGGGCGTTTTTTTATTTGTCGTGCAGGACATTATTATTTTTTGTTTTTATGTTATTTTCTGCGATCGTATAAATCTTAGCAAAATCATATAGGTTTATATTCGTTGCGTCTATTATTTTTGCAATAGTGCTGCATGATGGCCAACGTGGTGTACCGTCTGGCGAGAATTGTTTGCTTTTATTAAATGTTGTTGCGTCTAAACCGCTTAATCTGGCCAAACCAGAACAGCTTAATCCGTTTTTATAGGCTAATAATTCAATTGTGTGCCATAGTGTTTTGTGCACCATATTTCCCTCTTTTTCGTTTGTAATATAGATACATATTATTATTGTTTTTTATAAATAATTCAAGTAAAAATTTACATATAATCATAATTCAACCAACGGTTGAATTGAGTTAATGTTTTTGCTGGGGTGTATGATGATTTTTTTATAATGCTTGTATGCCGTGATAAGCATTTTTTTTGCATTTATATTGATTAAGTTATCTTTTAGTCCTAGGATATTTTGTATAGAAGATAAAATGTTTTTTAAGTCGGAGGTACCTATGAAAAAACTTTCAATATTAACATCTGTGTTGGCGTTAACCGCATGTGGTGGTGGTTTGGGTGGTGTCGGTGTCAGTGTTCCTGCACCAAATGTACCTGATGAAGTTATTAATATTGTAGATTTTGACAAGGTAACAGAAATGCAGGTCTTAACTAATAACGAAGCAGAACGTACAGCGTATGTAAAATCCGTTTTGGGTGATGATTTTTATTCCGATGCATCTGGTGCTGCATTTAATCCAACACGTGGTGCAACGCCAGAAAAATAGTAATGCATTTTTTGTTTATAATTTTTGTCTTGTATAGAACATGTTTATTTTGTTATTTGGTTTAATATTTGATAGATGTCAATACCAGATGAATACACATATTTCATTTTGCCTGCGTGTTGTTCGCCACCAATAAAGCTATAACCGCGCGTAATTATTCTTAATATATTACCACTGTTATCAAATACACCGCCCCCAGAATCGCCATGCCATGTTTGACAATAGTGTGTACTGCCGTCGGCTTTGATTTTGCATTCTGATTGTTTTAATTCTGTGTTTGAAAATATATCAATATATTGTTCCATATCAAGCGTTTCTAAAAAGTTTTGAACAGCAATATTGTTTGTATCTATACCATTTTTTACAAAACCTGTTTTTTCTGTTGGATGTTCTTGCAGATAGTTTATATAAGCGTTTTTGAAGTTTTCAATTTCTGCATCACTCATTATTTTTAGGTTACCATATCCGACAGATAAAGCATCTGCTTCTGCATTATGGGTATCGTTTTGGAAAATTTGGCTAATATTTACATATGGGACATCTGTTGTATCGCCATCCAGTAAATATATTGCCCAATCACCATCTTTGTCTTCATCATTAGTTATATCGTAGTGTCCCATATTTGTACTTGTTGCAGAAAATATGCGACCGTCTTGTAATCTGACGTCTAATTTTTGGTTTGGTATTTTATCAAGGTCTATATCTGTACAGTGTTTCGCAGTATAAACGTAAAGTTGATTATTGTTTTTGACGATTGATGCAGAACAACCGGTTTCCAAAACATACGCAACAGCATTATAAGGTTTGATTTGTTTTTGTTCAGTTGTAACATAACAACGTTTATCAATTGTGTATTCTAGTGGTGAATTACAAGAATCACTGTTCGCAAATAATGATACAGGTAAACAACAAAATATTACGAATGCTAACTTTTTCATTTTAGTACCTCTTCGCAACGTTTTGCCTGTTCTGTTAATTTTTTTGTCAGATTAACTAATGATATATTTAATCCTGTTTCTGTAGCGCCTGTGGCAATATTAGCGCCCGCCATAACATTAGCAGTTGTATTTAATGCCTTTTCTTTTTGTTTATCCTGTATTGTCAAAGATAATTTATTATCTGTATATTTATTGCTATTGGCAGATGCGCTGGTTGCTGTTCCAACTATTCCGATTGCGCCACCGGTTACACTGACGGCCAAAACACCTTTCATACGTTTTTCTATTTTTTCAATTTCTGTCAGTTTTATTGGATTACACCAGGTCGTGATATTATTTATTTTGGTTACAATTGGATTTTTTATTGGATTAATACCATGTAATTTTAGTTTTGATTCCATATCTATCACAGCAGATATCATCTGGTTGCAGGCATCAATATGTTGTGTTAATTCAGACTGTTCTATATTCAAACCAGATATAACAGCAGACGTAATATTCGTTCCAATTGTTCCAGCCATTAATCCTGTGCGCCAATTACCCAATTGCTTTGATTTTTTTACCTTTTCTTGCAGTTGTTTTATTTCTGACATTGGTTGTATAACCTGGGTAAAAAAATCTTCGTTGCTCATTTGTGCAATTCCATCTGGTGTACAACCACCCGCATCACAAATTTTATTAATCAATGTTTCTATTTGTTTGTCTTCTTGAGATTTTGCGATACCTGCCGCCAATGCGCCACCTGCGGATGCGGTTCCAACCGTTGTGACAGCAGTATTTGCTATGGACATATTTGCAATGCGTGATATTTCATCAGATATTCCAGAACATACTGTTTTTGTTGCGTTGTACAGTTGTTCAGCCTGACGGATAATATCTGTGTCAGTGTTGGCAATAGATGCGTATGGTATGCACAAAGCAATAATAAAAACACTAATTTTATATAACATTATAACGTTAATTATATCATATAAAGCGTATTTATAATAATACAAAATATACAGATTCAGTTTATCTATTGATAATAAGTTTTTTTTTGTATAAAATATTCATATGAAAAAAATAATTTATATCTTTCGGCATGGCGAAACTAATTTTAATAAACAAAAGCGTTTTCAGGGTTGGCTGGATGTACCATTGAATAAAGAAGGTGTGGCCCAGGCGCATGAACTAGCACGAAAAATATCTGATATGAAATTTGACTGTGTTTATTCTTCTTCGTTGTCGCGTGCGCTAGATACGGCCAAGATTCTTATTGCTGACCAAGATATAAAAGTTATTGCCAATGATGATTTGCGTGAATGGAATTTGGGTGATTTAAGTGGTAAGATTGTACGTATAAGCGATATGCCCATAGATACTCCAATTGATTTTAATGCTGATATAATTTATGTGCCATTTGCATTGATGTCAAACGATGATTATGTGTTACCAAATGGTGAAAGTTATAATATGTTTGCTGAACGCGTATGTGGTGCGATTAAGGATATTGTTAATAAAACAGATGGAAAAAATATTGCTATTGTTGCGCATGGTGGTGTGGCCAAGGTTTTAATAAAATCATTAACAAATGTGCATTGGTCACGTATTGGTATGCCAAATGCTGGATTCTTCAAATTGGAATATGATGGTAAAAAGTTTTCTATGCCAGAAATTCCAGATTGGTTGTCATGTTCACAACAAATGTCATTGGTAACAGATGTTGCGAAAAAGGTCAGATAAGCATCCATATGTTATGGATGTTTTTTTTGCAAGTTGACTTTGTTTTTTTGTTTAATTAACATTAAGAACAAAGTCTTAAAGTCTATTTTTTTATCAAGGGGGTAATCATGAAACGAGTTTCAATATTAACATCTGTGTTGGCATTGGCTGCATGTGGTGGCGGTTCTGGTGGTGGCAATTTTGCTGCGCCAAATGTCCCGAATGTTCCAAATAATAGTGAAAATTCAATGGATGTTCGTCAATCTAATTTGCAAGTTGCCTCTAATATTGATAATGGATTAAAACGCAGCAAGGTTATTGAAAATAATTATTCTGCAGCGGGCTTGGATTTACCAGAACTTGATGATTTGCATTCTTCTGTGCAGGTTGCATCATCTGCTCAGGGCAGAACAGCAACATCCAAAAGGGGTGTTATAGAATTTGGTATGAATTTAGTAGATGCGATGTATGCAAATATGAATTATTGGTTACATCAGACCGATAAAACACCTCAGACAGATGCGGATTATGAACAGTTTATGCATGCGTTGATTATGTCTGGGTATGTAACTGATGAACATGGTGAACTGTTGTTCAAAGACAAAGATTTTGCACAAATAAAAACAATAATTGATAATTTATTGGCAAGTGATTTGATTTCGCATATTAAAGACAAAGCGGATTTAATATACCAAGAACTTGGAACTTTCAAACGGTTTCGCATAGAAGATTCTGAAATGTTCTTTGTTCCAGATGGTGACCAAGGACAAAATAAATTGGTTTTTCGTGTAGATGATAATAATAAAATCAATCGCGTTTCACTGACTGCGAAATCAGAATCAGATGCGATAATGGAATTTGATTTAATGCGTACAGATTTTGCAGGTAATACTTATAGTGTGCATGATATAAAAAGTTATATGTATGTGTTAAGTGATATTGATTCTGCATATGGTCATGATTATGATAACGAAGGTGGTCATGATATTGAAATTTTAAGTACTGAAAAACTTGGTTTAGCAGATATAAAAGAAAAACTAAAGGCAGAATTAAAGATTCAATATGATAACAATAAATTTCATTCTTATCATGGCGTAACCACAGAAGAAATAGAACAAGCAAAACAAGAACTGGGCAAAGATGACCAAAATGATGAGGAAGTACGAATAAGGGCTCAAGAATTGGCTGCGTTGCATATGTACGAATCTGCATTAGAACGTATTGATAATTGGGAAACAGATGAAAATGCACAAGAAGTAATACTTGTTCAAGATTTTGATATAGATTTGGAAACATATGGCAAAGATGTTGGTTTAGCGTATTCTGATTTTGGTAAACTAACACTAATCAGCACCTTGCGTGCGCCAGAATATGTAAAAGAAGAACAAAATACGATTGTATATGGTGGATACAAAGATAATCTTGTGGAAAAGATAACAGAAAATATGTTGTTTACTGGTCGGGCCGTTGGGTATGCTGGTTATATGGTAGAAAAAAATCATGACGATGAAGTTCTTGAATTTGACCATATTGATTTAGCTGGTGATGCGGTATTGGCTGTTGAGGTTAATGGGGATAATGTAACAGAAACATTAACTGCATATTTTGCAGACAGTAATTGGTATGACGTTACTGTTGTCAAAGGCAGTGATAGTACAATATATCCAAAATTAACATTAACTGATAATACCGAAAATGGTATTGCAGATAATTATAAAATGTTGGGCGATACTGGTGATATGCCTTATGTTGTTACGCAATTTACAACCGGTAATCAAACAGATTTTGATGGTAATAGTATTACAGGTAGTCGTGACGGTGAGTTTGGAATTCAGTATTATGGTCCAACACAGAATAATCCAACCGAAGCAGTTGGTTATGTCAGTTATAAAGAACAAGAAACATTAGATAAAGAAAATGAAAAGATAGATGTCAGATGGTTTGAAATAGGTGTTGGACTGCAAAAGGATTTAACAAAATAATCTTGTACAACAAGAATAAAATTCCGCCCAATCGGGCGGTATTTTGTTTGTTTTTTTCTAAAATTTTTGCTCTATTATACATAATGTGATACAATTATTGGGTGATATAATTAATCAAAGGAATTTGTTAATGGATAAAACAGATAAACTGGATAGCGCCAAAAACGCATTGTTGCAAGAATTGTCTGCAATGGAAAGTTCAGAAAAGTGGGACAATCATGTAAAAGAAAAGAACAAAGATTTCTCTGGTGTAATTGATGTAAAAAAATCTGAACAAATGGCGGATTATCTGACAGAAGTCTTTATCAAGGCGTGCAACAAAGATAATGTTTTTGGTAAATTTATCGGTTGGAAAGACAAGGATGTAGATTATAAAATAGAAATTGCTTCAATGGTTGTTGATAATGTTTTGAATATAATTAGAACGGATATCAAATCAGGCAATGTAACTATATATACCACCAGTGGGGAAAAATATACGCCATTAAACAGGGTAACAGACGAACTATTTAAACACGATATCGCGACCAAGGCTAATGTTAGGGTTGTTGGTGCAGATAAAGGTTTTAATAAAGGTTTGATGGGCATAGACAGTACAGGAAAGTTGTTTATAAATTTTGACTTTCCTTTGTATGGTATGCCAGAATGTTTTCTGACGGATTTACGTCACGAGATGATGCATATTATAGATATGTTTTTTCCGAATATAAGTGCTTTACCCCCAGAAATTAATACTCATGCAAATCGTTATTATTATCCACAAGACAAAGATTTGTATAATAATAATCCGTTGGAATTAAATGCAGAAATGAAGCGTTCAGATTACGCAAAAAAGATACAACAAATGTTGTCAGAACAACAGACGTATATATCAAAACAAATGGGCAATAATCACGAATAAATGCGAAAAAACAAAACAAGTATATGATATCAGACAACAGGTTATTATATAGTATTGGTGTTACTTGTATGTCATAACGACTGGCAATGCTTGTGTCATAGCAATACAAATTTTGCTAGTGATACATTGGCTTGTTACGGATTTAGATGTTCAGATTGCGTGTCACAACATGGGTATATAATAAATGATATTTTTTCAGATGTAATCTGGTCAAACGAATGATGTTTTAGTACAAGATATGATACATATATTCATGTTGAATTTTGTTGCTATTCAAACATTTCCAGTGGAATATCATATTCATTGCAAAAATCATAAAAGAATTCTAAAAATGCTTGTACTTTAGGACTTTTAATTGTTAAGGGGTTTCCAATTCCAGTTAAAATATATTCATAGTCAAAATCAATGTTTGGAACTTCTACCAATCGTTCGTTGCGCATGGTACACCAATCAGGCATCAGTGATATGCCAGCGCCATCGCATACCAGTTGGTATGCAATAGACGCAGAATCAGTCGTTAGATTCAATTTTTTTGCACGTTTTAGAATGAAATTACATTCTGGTAATTGCAAGAATTTTTGTCGGATACACAGTTCAAAATTTTCCAGCATATCTTCCATGTCGTGCGGTGTGCCATGTTTTTGTAAGTATTCTGGTGTGGTATAGAATTTTGTCTTGGTTTTGAATTTGAATAATGGTTTAGTTCCGGGCAGTTTTTGCAAAGAACGTATATCAAGTATAGATATGTCTGGATTTGACATGTTCATGTGGCGATTTGTTAGAATGTCTAAACGGATTTTTGGGTGTTTAGCATATAGCTTGTATAATTCCATAAATAAGCGACTGCCAGCAAAACCTTCTTCGGTCCAAATAGAAATATGACCTGTCAATTCATCTGGTCCCGTTATATTATGAAAAATATTATCAAGTGCATTTGATATGTTTTCAATATCTGCGTACAGTTGTCGTGTTGTGTTTGTTGGTACACTGCCAGCCGAGCTGCGAATTAATAAACGTGTTTTGAATTTTGCCTCTAAATCTGAAATCATTTTTGACATATTAGAGTGTTTGAAACCGTTTCGTTCGGCCGCAGCCTGAATTTGTCCCAGATCAATAACTTCTTTTAATGCTAATAATTCACGTAAAAAAGCAATTTTTGTTTTAATGGTTGGCATTGTTTTCCTTTTGTGATGATATTTTGTACCATACAACAGGAAAAAGTTCTAAACAACAGTTATTTTTTTAGGAATAAATTATCTATAAAAATATGGTTCAAACATTAAAAATCCCGTAAAACATATATGTTCAGCGTTTCCAGTCCTCTTTTTATACATTGCTTAGCGTAAAAACGGTATAAAATAAAACATAAAAACCTAGTCTATAATTCCTTCGTGTCCAACAACAAATAAAACCAAGGAGTTTTCAAAATGACACACGCAGATGTTTGGTTCGCTATTGATTCGTTCGCTAAAGATCACAATGTATCCTGTTCAGGACTTGCGAGACGTAGTGGATTAGACGCAACAACGTTTAACAAAAGTAAACGTTGGTCAAAGTATGGGCAACCACGTTGGCCTTCTACAAACAGTATTGCAAAGATATTGGAAAGTACAGGGGCCAGTCTATATGACTTTACAAAATATTTTTCTACAGATTCTTCGTCGGTACAACAAGCAGTATAAAGTACATATAAAATAAAATCCAACGCCCATTTGGGCGGTTTATTATTGTTACATCACACTTTGCATCACATAGCATTTTGATAAAAAATGTGATAAAATATATGAGATAAATCAAAGGCAATATAATGGAATATCTAACAAACAAATTTCCGCGCATTATTGATATGGGTGATTTCCGGTTGGAGAAGTTAGAACCAACGGTGGAAAATGCGGAACGCTTGCTATCGGTTATAAATGCCAATCGTGAATTCCTGGGCGAATTCTTGGAATGGGTTGACGGTTATAGCACAACCGATAAAACATTGGCGAATATTGAAAAATCGTTTGGCGATGATAAGTGCGCTTACTTTATCATGGTGGGCGACGATATTGTCGGCAAGATTGGCTTTGTGGATACCGATGACAATATGGGCGAAATCAGTTATTGGTTGGCGCATGGCTTTAATGGCCGTGGCATTATGACACGTGCATTGAATAAACTGACCGAAATGGGGTTTGCCAATATGGGCCTGCAACGCATACAATTGACCCTTGATAAACAGAATATTCGTTCGGCTGCGGTTGCATTGCGTTGTGGTTATGAGTGTGAAGGTGTCTTGCGCAAATATTTCATCCTGCGTGGCCAGCCACGTGATATGAAAATATTTTCAAAGGTTGTTGATTGATGTTATTGAATAAATCTGAAATTTTAACCGCAATATCAAAACGGTCCATTGGTCGTGGGACTGAGGCGACTACATACGATGCCGGTCGTTATGTTGTGCGTGTGCCGCATACTGTAAAAATCGATAAAGCATTCAGGGAAAATTTATCCAAAGGCACATACAAGTATCAAAAGGTTGATAATATACACGGTCGCCGCAATTTTGGTCAGTCATTGTATAATTTAACAGACCCGATATCGGGGACTGTGGTCTTGTCGGTTTGTAAAAAGGTGGATGGAATCGCCACAAACGATTTGGTCGAAGAACCATTGACGGCAAAACAAAAATCCGATGCGGTATCTGTGGCAATTGAAAAGATGCGCATAATGGCATCTGCACCACAAAGTGCGTACAATAAACTGGTTGATGATTTGAACCACTTGGCCACGACCAATTTCACAATTGATCCATCCGAAGGCAATATGCTGTTTGATGCTGGGGCTGGGCGGTTTCATATTATTGACCTGCGCCCGGTTAAAAACATCCGTAACATTGGTGATTTGATTCTGTTGTTGCTGACCGATATTCCAGATATGCCCGACAATGCAGAATACTATAAACTGGAATTGAAAATTATTAGCAAATTGATGCGTGCCGCCCGATTGCGTGGTGTGAAATGCGTGGAACAATTAAAGCTAAAACCACGTGCATTAGAGGTCTTAAAATCCGATGCTGCACGCAAATTGTACGAAAGCAATTATCAGAATATCGCATTACATACGCATTCAAAATAAACACCGCCCATCTGGGCGGATTTTTTTGTGCATCACAGTTTTTTTATTCTTGATTCTGTAAGGAAATAATATTTATAACGGGTGTTTCGTATGGGTGGATATCTTTTATTGCAGATAATGTCTTGTCTAAGTTTTCAGACAAAATGCGAACTTCGACTTTTAACTCTGGTTCTTGGCTAATTTCGTTTTGTTTTCCAGAATATGGAGTTGCGCCATCTAACGGTCGCCATGTACCAATAACCTCGCTGTAAGACAGGCAAGAATCATAATTTCCAATATGTCCGGCATCAACACTTCGCAGGGCAGTTTGTAAATGTGCAAAGTGTGTTTTTGGGATAAAAATTTCCAGTTTGTAAAAAGTCATCCTCACCCCCTATTTCGGCATGTCTGATTTGTTTTGAACTGTAATGCCTGTATCAAAAAATTCAACAAATTTCCAATTTACATCATCTAATACAAAATGAAAGCATTGGCAGTTTTTGATTTCGCCAATCTTTTCACCGCACGCATAGCACAACGCACGTGTCACACCACCATGCGATGCAATGGCAATATTGGTGTGGGTGTCTTTTGCAATAATATCATCAAGGCATGATTTTATACGATTGAAGTTATCGTTGATTCTTTTTTGAATTTCATCCCCATCGCCGTACCAGAATCCAAATGTAGTTTCAATCAATCTGTCGTCAGTTATGATTTCAACATTGGGATTATTTGCAGCGATTTCTGCAGTTTGAATTGCGCGTTTTAGGGGGCTGGAATACACGACTTCAATATCTTTATCTGATAAATATTCACCCAGTTTTTTTGCCTGTGCAATACCGTCATCGGTCAGGTATGCCTCTAGCGCGTTACCATATGTCGTGCCGGACTTGTTTTCATTCGTCTGCCCATGTCTGAAAAAGTAAAAATGCCGTTTCATTTCTTGTGTCTTTGGTTTGTGATAATCATGTATAATATAATGCTGTTAAATATCAAGGTTATGCTGTTGAACAATATGATTTGAAACGATTCCAAATAAACACCGTACAGCACCCAGAAAACCAAACCTATGCAGTAAATCACATACATAGACAATGATAGCCCAGATACATCTTTGCTGATAATAGATTTTATTGCCTGGGGCAAAAATGCAATCGTTGTGCATGCGCCACACGCATAGCCTAGTATTTCTCCAATTATTGGATTCATGATTTTATTCCTTTCTTTCCCACGGATTATACCACAACGCATCACAGTTTGCATCACAGTTTTTGGTGTGTTGGGGTAGGGGAGAAACAAAAAACGCACCATTTGGTGCGTTTCTAAACTGGTGCCGGTTGTCGGACTTGAACCAACGACCTACTGATTACAAATCAGCCGCTCTACCAGCTGAGCTAAACCGGCGTTGCCAACCAATTATACATATATCAAAACTGAACGCAAGTAAAAAATCATAAAAAATTACAACTGATAGATTTGTTGATGTTGATTTTGACTTTGTGTGGTTTTTGTGGTATAATTATGCAGAAAAAACAAAAGGATTTAGTATGTTTTTAGTTTTTAATAAACAATATCGCCAAGAAGAAAAATTATTCCGAGAATTGAAAAATAAAATTAAAAAATCAAAAAGTATGGTTGGGGGCTCAAGTAATAAGTTAGGCGAATTTTATAAACTGGATTCCATTGATATTCATTTCTTTGTTACGTCCGAGAGAAAGTTAAAGGTCTTTGATAAGTCATATGCTGCTATTGTTGAAATAAGTGCTGATATAAAAGGTTATCCTAATTCAGACGAGTATGAACTATCTAATGCACGTTTTCACATGTTTAGTAATTTGTTAAGTTTTGCACGTAATAATTACCAAAAAAGAATAGAAAAAGATAAAATGAATCAAGCAACAAAAAAATTACAAGAAAAAAAAGCAAAGTTGGACAAAGCGGCCAAGGATAAAGCAGAGGCCGAAGCGGTAATAGCAAACGCAACAAATCGTTTGAAAAGTCTTTAATAACGGGCGTAATGCCCGTTTTTTTGTTGTATAAATTTCTTGATTTTGCAATTTTATGGTTCAAAATATACACACTATGATGAAATTACCAGAACTTTTGGCGCCTGCAGGCACACTGGATGCTTTTAAGACGGCTATTCTTTATGGGGCCGATGCAATCTATGCAGGTCTGCCTGGTTTTTCAATGCGTGCACGCGCTAAGATCACAACCGAAGAGGTAAAGCAGGGTATTGAACTGGCACATGCGGCAGGCAAGAAAGTTTATTTGGCTTTTAACTTATTTGCACATGATCATGAATATGAAAATATGGATCGTGTTAGCGAGGTTATAAATTATCTGTCACCAGATGCATTAATTGTTTCTGATGCAGGAATTATGATGTATGTGCGCGAACATCATCCGGATATTCCAATTCATATCTCAACCCAGGCAAATATTTGTTCAGCGCGTACTGTAAAGTTCTGGCAAAATGCGGGTGCGAAATTATGTGTTCTTGCACGCGAAGTTTCTCATAGTGAATTTAAGAATATCCGAAAATTATGTCCTGATATTGGACTGGAAATTTTTGTTCATGGCGCAATGTGTATGTCTTATTCTGGTCGTTGTTTGTTATCTAACTTTGTAACAGGACGTCCTGCTAATCGTGGTGCATGTGCGCAACTTTGTCGCTGGAAGTATGATGTTGTATTACGTGAACGTGAATCTGGTTTGGAAATGCCAATTGATGAAGACGAACGTGGTGCATACATAATGAATTCCAAAGACTTGTGTTTAATGCCTCGTTTGGCCGAAGTTGTGTCTGCAAATCCAGATAGTCTGAAAATAGAAGGCAGAAACCGCAGTGAATATTATGTTGGTTCTGTTGTTCGTGCATATCGTTGTGCGCTGGATGCGTATGCGCGCGACCCTGAAAATTTTGATCCAGAACCGTTTATGGCGGACTTGAATCGTCTGGAAACACGTGGTTATACAACGGCGTTCTTTGATGGGCCGGTAACGCCTGATGCGCATAACTATGAAACGACGCGTAGTACGTCTGATTTTTGTGCGGCTGGTGTTATAACTGCGGTGGATGATGAAAACATCACATTTGAATTGCGTAATGAAATACGCGCAGGCGATGAAATAACATTTATTTTACCGAACACGATGGACAAGGTTTCTGTAAAACTTGATAAATTAGTAAATGCCAAAAACGGCGAAGTTGTTGAAAAAATGGCGGCAGGCATGGGGAACAGTATTTTGATTCCACGCACATTGTTGGGCGAAAAACACGCCGATAAATTTGCTCCATACGTCTTGGCATACAAAAATAAGAGATAATAAAAATGTGTATAAAAAAGAATATGCCACAAAATCGTGGCACTATTGTTCGCCCAATCAGACCAATTCTTAACAGAACAAAAATAGAAGAATTGTTGGGTGAAAAGTTTGAAAACGTTGTTATGTATTATTTAGATACAAAGAGAATAAATCGTAAAACTTATAATGACAGTTACATTGTCGGTCACAAGCAGATGGCAGATATGTCAAATATGTTTATACAAGCCTGTGATAATAATCCGGAATTAACACTTCATGTGCCTGTGGCTGTGTTTGCCAAGATATATGATTGTAATTATGCGAATGTATTGACAGATCGTAATTTTATTGGTGCGACGCCTCCGTATAATCATGAAGGCAAATGTATTGCAGGTAATGTGATTTTTTATAATAAAACAATAAACAAGTATGAACATATGCCACGTGGTTGGTTTTATGTAGGTGGCAGAACATGTCGTGGTTCTGCATCCGAAGATTCAATGTTGGCGGTGTTTGAGGTTTTAATAAAAGGTTCGCATAAAAGAAAATTGATACACGATTTTCTGGCTCAGCAAAATACTAAATAAAAAAGGGTGTAAAAATAAAGTTTTTTTTGATTTGTTCAAGACGGGCAGAAAAACTGTTGGGCGATAAAATTTACCACATGGTTATGTGTCTGCGTTAAAATATGTGTGCACACAATCTTGTGTCCAAATGGCTATCGGATTCGTGTAGGTGTAAAAGAGCTGTATCGTACTGCGGCCAAAGAAAAGAATACATATTATACATTAAATACTTTGTTGCGCTGTGTACAAGTTATGTAAGAAAAAATCCCCGTTTGGGGATTTTTTTATTTTTCACGCACACGTTCGCGTTCATGTTCTTCGATTGTTCGGGTGTTTTCTATTATGGGTGTGATATTGTTTGCTGATGTTTGAGATGTACGTGGTGTGCCCGATTCAAACATCATTATTTTTTGGCGCAGTATTTCAATGCTATTTTGTACTTTTGTATTTGCATTTTTATACCATGAATCGCGTTGTTCATCAGGGCATCTGATCAGTTCTTGGGCATTCCTAGATGCGATAATTTGGCTTTGCCATTTTGCGCGATGTCTGAATGTTGCAGATTGTGCGTAAACGGTTGCAGGGTTTTTGTATGATACTGCAAAAATTATGTTGCGTACAGCATCCAATGCGTCTGTCCACGCTTTGCCCAATGTGTTGCCATCCAGCCAGTTTTTTAAGGATAGCCCAGAAAACAAAGTTTCAATTGCGTTATCAATTTGGGCTTTGTCTTGGGCGGTCAGTTGACTGTCCATAAAATCATCTATGGATTGGCCATTAAGTATTGCGATTGTTTTTTCAAAATCCATACTCATCAATTTTTACCTTTGTGTTAAGCGACTTTCTGATTGTATTTTGCCATTATAAACAGATTGATACGCTGTTGTACCATTTGCTGTGTCTTAGATGAATTAAGACTTGTAAATTGTTGTGGTAAAACAGTTTTGTTATCTTGTTTTTTTGCAACCGTTTCTTTTGTGGCAATTTGTGGCGCGGCTTTTACAGTTTGAGGTTGTGCAATTTGTTGTGGTTGTTTTAATTGTGTAACAGCTTTTTGCGTCTGTGCCATTGAATTTGGTTTTTGTATGTCAGAAATGTGCTGTGGCAAGATATGTGTTTGTGTGGCTTTTACAGTTTGAGGCTGTGCAATTTGTTGTGGTTGTTTTAATTGTGTAACAGCTTTTTGCATCTGTGCCATTGAATTTGGTTTTTGTATGTCAGAAATATGCTGTGGCAAGATATGTGTTTGTGCAACTTTTACAGTTTGAGGCTGTGCAATTTGTTGTGGTTGTTTTAATTGTGTAACAGCTTTTTGCGTCTGTGCCATTGGATTTGGTTTTTGTATGTCAGAAATATGCTGTGGCAAGATATGTGTTTGTGCAGCTTTTACAGTTTGGGGTTGTGCAACAGATTGTGTAGGTTGTACAACAGATTGTGTTTGTTGAACCTGTTTAGCCTGTTTGTTTGTGTTGTATGCAGTCTTGCTGGAGCTTTTTTCAATGCCGGTTATTTCTTCTACGTATTCATTATAACGTGCTAATATCAAGTTTATTCTATCCATTGCTTCGCGTATTTGTGCAATGCCGTATTTTTTCAGTCGTTTGATTTCTTCGGGTGTTTTGTTGATTGTGTTTGGACTGTTTTCATTTGTCATAATAATTCGTGATTGGTATGTTTTGTGGGCTGCAGCAACGTTGTGCAGGTACTTTGTTGCGGGGTTTGCCTTGTTTTTTGTTTTCAAAAAGCTTTCGCATTGTCCTAGTGCGTTTTGCCACGCGCAACCCAAAGATTGTTTCTCTGTCCAATTGACCCATGCGAATCCTGAAAACAATTTCAAGTATGCGTTTACCAGCTTTTTGCGTGTGTCAGAATCAATAATACGTTCAATAGATTTATCAAGTTTTATGACGAATCTGTTTTGTTGTTCTGCGATAATTTGTGTTGTCATATCGAACTCCTTTTTTTTATAATTGAAGTCCTGTGCCATCCCATCACAGTAAATTTATATAGGTAAAATTTCCCACATTTCAAGTCTTTTTCTTGTCAAGTAAAAAGTTTTTTTGACATCTGTCCTAAAACAGTGCAAAAATATAATCGTTCATATCAGAACAACATACTGTTGCCAAGAATGGGCGGTATGGGTATGAACCTGCATCTTGCCAATAATGGGGGTGCGGCAATTCATCGAAACCAAGGAGTTAAAAGATGAAAAAAACACTAAAAGCGGCAATTGCGTTGTCAGTATTGGCTGCACCAGCATATGCTGCGAATTTGGAAAACCCACTGTACATGCCAAAGCAGGGCAGTGTATATTCCAAAACATCTGCGGGTGTTATGTATAAAATCGCAGATGATACACTTGCTATGAAGGCTAAACAACATAATGGCGCAACAGAATTTCCAATCTGGCGTTTACACGAAGAATTGGGTTACGGTATTCTGGACAATCTGGAAGCATATGCAAAATTCGGTTACACCCACGATGGTGATATTGACCGCAAAGGTATGCATCTGGGTCGTGCAGGTTTGAAATATCGTGCATTGGAAATGTCAGGTTATGTATGGGACTTGTATGCAGACGCACAATTGGGTGGCATTAGTGAAATGTCCGGTGCTTATACAGACAAGGGTTTTGATTACGATAATTATTCAAATGGTCGCTGGGGTTTCCATGTTGGAACACAATTTGGTAAACAGTTTGAAAAATTCAGCGTTGCTGCATTCGCAGAAGTGCTGCGTACATTCGGTAACGACAACAACAGTATTGATGTAACAAAATATTCTGTTGCTGGCTTGTCTATGACAGATTTGGGATTCGGGGATGAGATTTCTGTTGATTTGAAATCCACGACCGAGGTTAACGCCGGCTTAAAGGCATTCTATCAAATGGACGACAAATGGTCATTTGGTGCCAGCTTTACATACAAACATCATGCTGATAACGGTGTAGAAGGTCTGGCTTCTGAATTGGGTGCTGTTGCTGAATCTGCAATGCCAACAGCTGCTGTTGCCGGATTGGTTATGGGTGGTAAGGCGCCAAATGAAGCTGTTGCGATGGCTATGTTGCCTATGATGTCGGCAGAACAGATTGCTGGTGCAGCAACGGGCTTGCAACAAGGTGTATTAAATACTTTGTTAGACAAAGTTGCTGATATGGACGATGGATTCGATGAATATGTATTGGGTCTGTCTGCGGCATATCAGATGACTGAAACAACACAGGTTACTGTATATGGTGAATATACATTCGACACTGCGCATGATCAGTCACAAAATGGCACAGATGTCAAAGCTGAATTGGGTGTTCGTTTGAACGTTCAGTTCTAAAAAATAACAAATAACTTATATTGGACAAATGTCCCGTCGTTACGGCGGGACTTTTTTTATACAAGCGCTTGCACCTGGGGGTAAAAAATGATATAATATACCCAAAGGAATAATGGGAAAGGCATGATAAAATCAAAGATTTCTGCCGTTTTGACCGGTGTTTTGTGTGCGCTGCCATTTGTGGTAGATGCTGCATATCCAGCGTATCCAATGTATCAAGCAAATGCCGGAAATGGACAAATGGTATATTTGCCATCCAGTAATAGTCGTGTTGTTTCAAACGGTGGTGCGATGGCCTATCCTCAACAATATGTAAACCCTGGTTATGTAAATTCTGGTTATGTAAATTCGGGATATGCAAATAGTGTTGTTGCAGCCCAGCCAACCCGTATAACAGGTGCGTTACCGCGTGTTGGTTCTTCTCAGACAACGGCGGGTCGTCAATATTATCAGCCGGCTGACTATGATAGATTGGCAGATAGTGGTCTGTATGTTGGTTTGTCTGTCGGTTATAATGCGTCTTTGGTTGGTGATATGGTTGCTGATTATACTGGTGAACAAGATGCATATACTGTTCCTGGTGCGTTTGAACCGGCTGCGTTTTTGTCAGACAGTATAATTCCATTGCAGATATCGGTTGGTGCGGCTATCAATAATGATGTTCGTGTTGATTTTTCTTATATGCGTTATTCTGGTTTGTCGTATCCTGATACTGTTCAAACATCTGATGGCGAAGGCGGTTTTGTAGAAGCGCAAGTTGATGGTGGGGCAATTACCGCAAATACAACCATGTTGAACGTTTATTATAATATTGATTCGTTTACGGGATATCTGGCTGGTGGATCGTTGCGTCCATATGTTGGTGTTGGTGTTGGTATTTCGTTGAATACTATTGCAGATTATGCGGTTTATGATAATACTTTCTATTCGGTTATGGATCCTCTGTATGCTGGGGCCGGTCAATTGACAGGTATTTCTGATATTGTTGCGTATCATAATGGTGGCACAACAGAAGAGTTAGCGTATATGCTAGAAGGTGGTGTGACAACTGAATTGCAGGGCGGATTAAAACTTGATTTGTTCGTTCGTTATGCAAAATTAGGTGAAGTAAAAACGTCGGGCAGTATTGTATTATCTCAGGTTGAATGGTTGGGTGACGGTGCAGGCGGTGAATACGAAGCGCCATATGACAGTGTGTTCCATTATACTAACTGGTATGAATCCGGTACTTTGGGAATGTTGGATATAGGTCTAAGATTAAGATTGCAGTTCTAGGTACTGTGTTTTGTTCGGTTTGTATTTGGTAAGAGAGAGAATATGAAATACAATCGTTTAAGTTTTTTTTCTGTTTTGATTGCGTTGGGTGTAATGCCATCTGTTTCTGATGCTGGTATTCGTGTTGGAAATTTATCTCGTAATAATGCCCAAGGGTATCAGCAGGTTAATGAACAACGTTATCAGCAGGCTGTAATAGAATCACAGGCTGTTGTTCAGGAATTGCCAATACAGGTAACAAATCCACAGTTGGCCCAGCAAATACAATCTGGCGATGAAAATTCATCTGTAACTATGGAACATTTGAATAAATGCAAGATGATTTATCCAAATGGCGAATTTGAGTGGGCTGTGCCAACTATTGGTAAGGGGGCAGGTGGTGCGCCAACGTGCACATCTGTTGTTGAATTACGTGTCATTGGTCAGGCACAAAATGGTGGTGATACAGTTCTTGCACGTGCAAATCTAGCCGCAGGTGACAATTTTAATTGTAATATTTCTAATTTCCCAGACTCAACTAGAACAACTGCTGCTGGTGAAATTATTTTTCCGGCAGACAAAGAGCCTTCTGTTGAAGATGTTATAGAAGTTATGAATGAAGAACAGAAACAAAATGCTGCGCTAAAGATTATTGGTGGTGCTGTATTGTTTGGACTGGGTGGTAATGCAATTGGAAAAAATGATGCTGGCAAAGATGGTGTGTTTGGTGCTAATAAAGACAAAATGGTAAGTACAGCAATTGCTGCTGCGGGTGGTGCTGGCTTGATGGCGGCTAGTGCATACAGTGGCAAAGTAGCGGGTGATATGATTTTATCAACTGGCGTTAATGCGGCTGCCGGTGCGGTTGTTGGTAATATTATTACCGGTGGTGACGATGTTATGCGTATTGAAAATTGTATTGTTGATGGTGTTCCACAAAAATGTATCTGGGGATATATAGAAGAAAAGGGCAATGCTTTAACAGATGCGTATGTAAATATAAATCGTTCAACAACATTTGTTACCTGTGACAAAGATAAATGTAGATATGCAGATTTAACCGGTGGTACTGCGGTCATAGATTGCGAAGTACCAACTGATGCTAAAAAGGCAGCAGTATCTTTGGCGCAGCATTTGTATTCTTGTCGTGACGAAATAGCAGATAACAAAAAATATTGTTACACAAATGGTAAAATGGAACTTTTTTCTAGCGTTGAAGCATGTGACGAAGTTTATGTTAAATTAAGTGGCGCATCAGAAGTTACAAATCGTACACCTGCGATGTTGGCAATTGGCGAAAAAGAACCTGGTTTTGGAATAAAGTGTGATAAAAAGAATATTTCTGACAGTGAAAATGGCCATCAAGATTTTTCATTAAATAAAATTGTTGGTATGTCGGGCAAGGGCGAACAAATAAATTTGTCATCAATGTCAAAACAGACGAATTTGTTTGATTTATTCCAGCCCAGCTGTCGTGGTACGGAAGATGGTGGTATAATTGATATGGATAACAAAGCGCGTCTAAAAGGTACTTTGACAGGCGCCGGTATTGGTGGTGCAGCTGGTGCGTTTACTGCATATCAGGGTGCACAACAAGAAATCCAAGAACGCTGGGTTACAGCTGTACGCGAATACAAAGATTCATTACAGAAATTCTATTGTGGTACAGGCAACAGATACATGTCATTTTACAATGATGCAGTTATTGTTCCAATGATGGGGACAGTGCAATAAATTGTTTATTGTGATATTTTATGCTTGATTTCACGAATTCGTGCCAAGATTTCTTTCAAGTCTGCTTCTGTTGCAGCAGCGGCAGGCTTGCTTTTTATTTCGTCTGCTAAAACAATGCACAGTGTTGCCAACAGTGAACTTTCGGGTAATGGACCTATTTTATCCAATATTAAACGTGCCCTGGCATCAACCATTTTGCCCAATTCAATCAAACGCATTTCCTGACCGTCTTCACAGCCCATTGGATAGTTTTTATTTACAATTGGAATTGAAACAACACTCATTTCTTTATC
The DNA here is from genome assembly GCA_045657405.1 of Candidatus Enterousia sp. GTDB lineage: Bacteria > Pseudomonadota > Alphaproteobacteria > Rs-D84 > Rs-D84 > Enterousia. The sequence continues at coordinate 8,891 of JAZOTB010000043.1, read as the reverse complement.
TTTCTTAGTATGTTTATAGATTTGTCGATCATTTCTGTCGCACGTGTATTCTTTTCCCGCAGATTTTTGACTTGTTCGGTTAAAATTGCAACCTCTAAATCAGTTTGTTTTCCTGCGTGTATTGCAGTTCCACGTAGTCGCGCTGCGGCTTCTTCTAGCATGGACAGTTCATGAAAAATTTGTTCTTTTAAATCTGACATATTTGCATGTTAAGACATTTTTTATATGCGTTCAAGCCTAAAATATGATATAATGTTCCCTATAATTGTGGGGGATTGTTTATGAAAACAAAGATTATTTATATTTCTGGTAATGAATTGTTTGAAATGGCCCAGATTCGTGCCGCTTTTGATGAAGTTAGAAATACACTTGGCTTGGACCAAGATACAATTTTGTTCGGTGTTCCTGTGGACAGTGATGATGCAATCGCAACAGCAACAGAATCGGATTGTATGACAACTGTTGATGATGAAAACAAGGTGCTCGTTGATGAATCTGTTGTTGCAGCCGAAATTATATCGGAAACACCAGTTGAAATTGTGTCAGAAGTAAATATAACCCCAAAACCAGAATTTGTTTCGGATGTCATAGAAGAAGAATCTGTACCAACAGGTGAACATATTGATGATTCTGATGAAAAAATAGTTCCAATAATGTCTGTATTAGCAACATCTGCTGTTGTTGATGAAGATGTTCCAGAAACAGAAGATAAAGTGCAAGATGTTGTGCCTGCAGCAGAAGATGCTATCACGGAATCTAATGACGAAACACAAGATTTAGAAGTTGCAACAGAAATCACAGAAATATCTGTATCAGAAGTTAACGTTGTTTCAGAAGAAGACAACACAGAGGATGAAAATCCAGAAGATAATACAACTGTTTCCCATGTGTCTGTTGCAGAAGACGATATCTTGGACGAAGAACCACCTGTAACAATGGCTGAAAAAACATTGGAAGAATTGCTAGAAAGTATGACGCCGCTGCGTGAAGATGTTGCAAATAATACTGTTGCAGAAGATGTTAAACCTGTGCCAGAACATGATTCTGTGTTTGATTCAGACGATACAGATGCTACATTAGAACAGTTGGCAACAGAATTTATTCAAAACGAAGACAAAATAACATCACCTGCCAAGACAGAAGCATCTGGGAAAATTAGCAAATTAAAAAATATTTTGCCCTTCAAAAAAGTAAAACGCGAAGATAATAGCATGATTGGTGACTTGTTTGGTTGGGCAGGTATTGCAGCAAATGATGAAGACTTTACTGTACCAGGTTTTTTCACTGCTGCAAAGAAACAAGGCGCATAATTAAGAATTAATGAATACAGACACGATTCTTAGATTATTAACAAATTCCGGATTCCATGGTTTGCGTGTGGATGCGGATTTTGTTTATATGGAAGATCCGTCATGTATTATTCGCAGTTTTGAAATATTCATGAATTATGCTTGGATTGTTATTACTGCGTTGACAGGGTTTTTGCTGGTTGGTTGGGGAATATCTAAAATACGTGGTGCCAAAGATGATTTGTTTTCTAATCTAAAAAACTTAATGATGTTGTTTGTTGTCCTGTCTGTTGCAAAGCCTGTTATAAATTTAATTTATGGCGATGATTTGTTTGAAAAGGGATGTCGTACAATATCTATCCCTATCAAAGAAATTAATAAATTGCTGGCCGCCAGAGAAGATACATTAAAATCAGAATATAATGATTTGTATGAAGGTGTTGATATATATGATTCTGGTATTATATACGAAGATTTGCCGGTGCATCAATTGCCTTATTCTGTATTTCCTGTATCTGGTTCTGGTCAACCTGCAGATGTAACCCAGATGGATTGAATTTATATTATTGTGCAGTGTTAAAGAATTCAGAAACGTTCAATAGAGCTTGTTCGCGCATAGAATGTAATATACCGCCCGCGATAACATAATGGTCATATAATGATATATTACAAACTTTTAATAATTTGGATAAATCTTGTGTTATTGATACGTCTTGTGAAGAAAAAGAATTATCACTTGCTGGATGATTGTGTAATAAAACGACATATTTTATTTTGTTAAAAATACATTTTTCTAATATGCGCTCAGGATATATATTAGAAGATTCAATATTGCCTTTGCTGTGTACTTCGTGTTCAAATAGTTTAAATTGCGCATCCAGATATAATACATGCACTTCTTCATTATGTTTTCCGGCCAGTTGTACTCTGCAGTACGCTTCCAGTGATTTTTGATCCATATATAGCGAACTTTCACTTAACTTTTTGACGTAACTGATTTTCATTAAATCACAAACTAGTTTTATCAATATTGCGCTGGAACGTCCAATACCAGGTACAGCAATCAAATCTTTGTATTCTGCGATGATTACATAATATACATTGCCAAAATGTTGGATTAATTTTCTAGACAGTGGTCTGATATCACGTCTTGGTATGGCGAAACTTAACAATAATTCTAACTTTTCGTATTCAGTCAGCATATTGTTCAAGAATTTTTCTTTCAGACGTTCGCGATGTCCTATATGAAAATTATCATCATGTTGCGACATATTAAATCATTTTTTCTGTAAAGATTATTGGTCCGTCTTCTGTTATTCCAATTGTGTGTTCCCATTGGGCAGACAGTCCACCATCAACTGTGCGCGCAGTCCATCCGTCTGCATCAATTTTACATTCTGCGGAACCGGTGTTTATCATTGGCTCAATTGTGAACACTAATCCAGGTACCATTTTTATTTTGTCCCATCTTTTATCATAGAAATGATATATTTGTGGGTCATCATGCATAACTTTGCCGATTCCATGTCCGACAAAATCGCGTGATATTGAAAATCCGTGTGGTGTGACAACAGCTTCTATGGTTTTTCCAATTTCAGATAAAGGTACCCCAGGTTCGCATATTGATATTGCAGCGTTCAAGGCATCTTGGCAAACTTGAACCAGTTTGCGTGCTTTTGCAGATACGTTACCAATCATAAACATACGTGATGCATCGCCATGAAATCCTTTGTATTCTGCGGTTAAATCTACGTTAACGATATCGCCATCTTTCAAGATAACGTCATCACTTGGGATTCCGTGTACGATAACGTCGTTAACAGAAGTACAGATGTTTTTTGGGTATCCTTGATATCCCAGGTCTGAAGATTTTGCGCCATTTTCTTTCAGAAACTGTGCGACTAGTCTATCAATTTCGCCGGTTGAAATTCCTGCTTTGATATAAGGTGATATAAAATCAAAACATCTTGCGACGATGTCACCGACTGCACGCAGTCTTTTGAAATCTTTTGGGGCATATACAGATGCTAGCATTTTTCTTAGTTCCTTTTTTTTACAGATAGTTTAGCTGCACGCAAAGATAATTTTAATGCGAAATCACGCAACAAAATCTCTGTTGGCATATCTTTGATACGGAATTGTTTTTCCAGTTCGTTTAATCGGATTAGAACATTTGTAATTTCTGATTCCGACCAAATGCGCATAGATTGCTTGAATTTGTCTTCTACTTTCCAAAACAGACGTGGCAGTTGTCCATTTGCAACCGCGTTTTGTAATTTTTTGAAATGTGTTCCCAGCATACGAACCAACATATTTGGTTCTTTGTTGTCATAAAATAATCTGTCTAATGCTGTCATTGTCTGTGGAATATGTCCAGCAGTCAAAGAATACAGAAAGTCATCCATATCAGCAGCGCCAGTATCAGGCAGGCATTTTTCAACGTCAGCCAGTTCAACGATGCGTTTGTCATCAACATACAGTGCGATTTTTGCCAAGAATCCACGTGTTATACCGCGGTCTGTTCCTAAATGTGTTACCATATATTCCATCGCATCTGGTGTTATCTGTGTGATTCCTGCGGATGCGGATAGTTCGTTTCTGATTAGTGTGGCTAGTGTTCGTGCGTCGTCCGTATAACAGGCCAGTGTGGCCGCATTATCTGCTGATTCAAACCATGCGCGCAATCCGCCACCTGCGCGCAGATCGCCAGCGGTAACGATTACAGTTGCGCACAGTCCACTGTGTGATACCAGTTCTGTGATTTGTTTTGCGGATGCATCGCCAGCATTAGATATTAAAACCATTTTTTGACCGCCAAACATTGATGGGCTGCATGCTTCGGCAAACAGTGCATCTTGTTTTTCACGCAGTTCATCGCAGTCCAGTGCAAACAAGTTGTCTTTTTCAATGGCTAATTTTTCAATTGCCATGTCACAGTATTCATCAACCTGACCTGCATCAGGGCCATATATCAATACAGCACGAATGTTGCCTATGTTGTTCTTAAAATCAGTGTCTTTCCACTTCATTATTTATGTTCGTATTTATATGTTTCTGTGATTACACGTGTACTGATTTTTTCAGACAGTATCCGTATTACGTTTTCAACCGCATTGTTATAAGATGCGTTTGATGCGACCAGATAGGACACAAATGGGTATGATTCGGATGCAGAATCTGAACCAGATGATATTTGCTGACCGTTGGCATACAGTTGATATGATGCATGCAGTGATACTTCTTGCCATGCCGCATTACCTGTTTCTTCCAGTGCCTTGTATGTTGTTGCCGGTTCAGACAGGCGAACATTTAATGTGTATTTTGCATCTTGGGAATATCTGTTACCAAATGCCACCCATAATGCATTACGCAGTTCTATTCCGTTAATTCCGCTGATTGGTGCGACATATATATCTGTTGTTTGACCGCTGTGCATTGGAACAAAGCCGCATCCAGATACAAAAGACAGTAGCATTAGTAATAAAATTTTTTTCATTTCAATCCCAGTTTTTCTGTTGCAATTTATTTGTATATTACCTAGACTTTTTATAAATCGCAAGGGAGAATGATGAATATTTTTATCATGTTTTTAGTTGCGCTGTTTATGGCGGGTGTTTATTTGATGGGGGCACCTAATCAAAATGTTGTTCAACACGACACAGAATATGCCATTGCTCAGTCTGATATGCGTGCTATTGCTCAGTGTGCAACTGCGGTTCATAATGCGCAAATAAATGGATTTGTTTTTGATGATATTTGTGTTCAGCAAAATGGCATACAAAGTGATTTTGTCTGTTTGAATGAATCCAGAAAGATTACAAATTGTGAAACAAAAGGCACCAGAAAGAAGGTTTATCATTATATAATCACGTACACTGCGCCAATTGAATCTGTGTATTACAATGAAATGATGGAAATTCTAGAACGTTATTACACCGAAGCTGGTACGTTTGGTCTGATGCAAGATAATGCGATTGTATCTGGTGGTACATTGACCAAGCGAATCGTTCCGTCTGCAATAATCAAGGACAAGAATCTAGAAAATGGTCAATTGGTGTATCTAACTCAATATGAAGTACCAGATGTTGGTGTATTAATTGGTGCAGGTAATGATTCTGTTGATATAATTTGTCCTGCGGGCACTGTCAAAACATATCGTTTTGGTCGTTGGCAGTGTATAGGTTATAATCTTAAAACAGATTGTGGTGGTGACAAGATTTGGGATTCAGATTTACAGGAATGTGTTGCAGATGAATCCAGAAAACCGCTGTGCGCCAGTAATCAAAATGCGGTACTGGTTGATGATGTTTGGGAATGTGTCAGCCCGTTTTCAGAAAAAATATGTCCAAATAATATGGTTGCGCGCTTGAATTATAATACTTTGGAGTGGGAATGTGTTGTTGATCCAAATTCTATTGCAGATTCCAAAAGGTGTGAAAATGTTGTTTTAGGTCCGGTACATGGTATGTATGGAACTACGTTACGTATTCCACAAACGTCATGTACAGATTGTGAACGGCTGGTAACGGATGCAGAAACATGTATTTCAAAGTGTGTACCTGATGCGGCTAAGATAAATGATCCAAAATGTTACCCTGGTAATATTGCGGAATGCAGTGGTTTGTCGCGTGGAATATATTTTGGATTTCCTAGTGTTGCATACGTAAATAATACGGATGATTTATCAGATATATCTGTGCCGTTTGATAAACAGCATTCTCAGAACAGAAAGTTTAATTGTCTTGATTGTGGGGCAGGTCAAATTGATTCTGCGAAATCCAGACCGCCATATGTTGCGGTATGTAAATAAAAATCCCCAAAGTGGGGATTTTTTATTTTATTTAGTGAATTTTAGAGCGTTCATACAATGCAGATAATTGCTGTTCCATAGATTTTTTATGTCTAAGCAAGTTATCCATATCTATTTCGTTTTCGTAAATAGCGTCTGTTTCACCAACTGCATTAAAACTTAATCCAACTTTCAGTTGTGTAATTCTGTTTGCTAATTCTGTAACTTTATCAGTAGAAGCCTGGATTTTTTGTTCCAAGTCCATGATTTGTTGTTTAATTGTTATATCTGTCATAATAAATCCTTTGTTTAATTTTTTCTAAGGGTTAATATAATACATAAAAATCATTTGTCAAGTATTTTTGTAGTGGAAAAATTTTTGCCTTGTGATATAATATGAACATTGGCAGGTGTTCTGTCAATGGGCTTAAGAACCCATGTAGGGCGTCCAATAGTGACGAAAAAATCCAACCATACCAATGGTTGGAGTGTGTGGAATATATTGAATAACACACGCAATTCTCTACATTGTTCTTAAACTCCAACCACTTGAATGATTTCAGTGGTTTTTTGTTTGGCTAAATGGGGACAATGTATGCTTAGGGGGGTATTATTTATAATTTGTTTTATTCCGGCAACCACCTTGACGGCAAAGGCAACAATACCAACCACCAGCTATGTTGATGGGGCAGTTGCAACACGTGTTGACACATCGTCTGATGCGAATCAAACGATGGCTGGGACATATAATGTATCTGGCACAATGACTGTCCCAACCCCACCATTACCATCGGTGGAATAAAATGAAACGGTTGTTATTTAGTATATTTTGCCTTATGTTTAGTATATCTGCGCAATCTGCCCAGATTGTAAATGTAGAATACATCCATAAATTGATTGAGCAACAGCATGGAATAACAGTGCCGTATAATAGTGATTTAAGTAATCCACATGTTGCTGCGAATATGAAGTATCTATTAACAACGATTGATGCAGCAAACAGTATATTAAATGGTGGAAAAATCACCGATTATGGTAACAGTGAATATGCGACCAGTGTTGTGACAGATACAGTTGCGACGATTGAAATGGTACGTGATCATGTTCGTAATTATAAATTCTTTGCGACAACAACAGCAGATACCACCAGTTTCAGTTTTAGCATAAGTGCATCTGGTGTGTTTCATATTGACTGGGGTGATGGAACGCGCCAATCATATCGCAAAACGAATACAGCTGCGACGACATACAGTCATGAATACGCCACTGCCGGTGAATATGTGATAAAGATTGGTGGGTACAGAACCGGTGGCAATTCAATACGTTTTAATGGTAGTAAAAACCTTGCAAAAATCGAAGGCAGTCTGGGTGCAATATTTCATACGATAAAAAAATCAGATGGCAGTGTAAATAATCCAAGTTTTGCAGATGTCTTTTATGGGTGCACGAATCTGTCTGGTGAAATTCCCCCAGATTTATTCAAGGGTATTTATGGTCAGCCGGTAAGAGGAATGTTTAGTCATATTTTTTATGCTTGCAAGGGGTTAACAGGTCCTATTCCTGAAAATTTATTTGCTGGAATTTCTGGCACGCCCGTTGGTAGTATGTTTAGTGGTACTTTTCGTAGTTGTAGCGGTTTAACAGGCAATATACCAGAAAGGTTATTTGGGAATATTTCCGGTGCACCAGCAAGTATGATGTATTATTTTACCTTTGCTGATTGTTCTGGTTTAACTGGTAGTATACCAAATAAATTGTTTGGTAATATATATGGCAAAATGGCGGAAAGTATGTATAATAGTACATTTACTGGCTGTTCGGGTTTAACAGGAAGTATACCAGATAGTTTATTTGGTGATATATATGGTGTGCCAACGACTAATATGTTCATACAAACATTTCAGTATTGCAGTGGGTTAACAGGAAACATTCCAAACAAATTATTTGGTGAACTATCTGGCGCTCCTGCACAGGGAATGTTTAGTCGAACATTTTATGGATGCAGCGGTTTGACCGGCGACATACCAAAAAATCTGTTTTCTGGAATTTCTGGTGCACCAGCAACAACTATGTATCATGGCACTTTTGGTGGTTGCAGTGGTTTAACTGGAAACATACCAGAAAAACTGTTTGGTAATATATATGGTGCGCCAGCGAATAGTATGTTTTATGAAACTTTCAGAGGTTGTTCTAGTTTGACAGGCGCAATCCCAGATAGTTTGTTTGCAGGTATTTCTGGGAAGCCTGCGTATAGAATGTTTAATGGCACATTTCGTGAATGTAGTAGTTTAACTGGCAGTATACCAGATAAGCTTTTTGGTGATATATATGGAGAACCTGCGAGCGAGATGTTTTTCTATACTTTCTATAGATGTCCCGGCTTAACAGGAAGTATTCCTGACAATTTGTTTAAAAAGATATCAGGCAGTCCTGCTGCAAGTATGTTTGCCGGTACTTTTCGTGAATGTAGCGGCTTGACTAGCAGCATACCAGATAAGCTTTTTGGCGATATATCAGGGACACCTGCAACAGGCATGTTCGAGAGGACTTTTAATGGCTGTAGCGGTGTATCGGGAAGTATTCCAAATGGTTTGTTCGGGAATTTATTGGGCACGCCTGCATCAAATATGTTTAATTCAACCTTTAATGGTTGTTCAGGTTTAACAGGAACTATACCAGATGGTTTATTTGGTGATATATCCGGCGAATCAGCAGTTAATATGTTTTATATGACATTTGGGTATATAGGAAATGGGATTATTGGACCTTCTGCAAAAATAAATGGGCGATACTTATATGAAATTTGGCCAGGT